>JANNRX010000130.1:0-5870 GCA_031401875.1 Hyphomicrobiales bacterium
CCTTTTGCTGCCGGTGGCTCAGGCGCTCCTAGCAGGCTGTTGAAAAAGGCATTGGACCATCCGTCATTGCGAGCGCAGCGAAGCAATCCAGCTTTCAAGGCATCAAAAAGAGTATTTTTCCTGTCAAACCGCGTGATTTTCTGCACCGAAGGCTGGATTGCTTCGCTGCGCTCGCAATGACGGATGGTCCAATGCCTTTTTCAACAGCCTGCTAGGAGCGCCTGAGCCACCGGCAGCAAAAGGCTGATTGTCCTGCCGGGGAACATGTGGTTAAACCAGCGTGCTTTCGGTGCTTCTCGTCAAGGAGAAGTGAAACAGGGAATGCCGTGAGACCCTTGCAAGGGTCAATGCGGCGGCTGCCCCCGCAACTGTAAGCGGCGAATTGCCTTGTCCAGACCATCGGCTTCCAGAGCCTTTGACCGGCATCAATGCAGTGACCCCGCGAGCCAGGAGACCGGCCTGAAGCATGTGCAACTCAAAACCTTGGCGGTGGGCCGAGGGAGGTGATCATGTTTGCAATCTTCGAGGCAGCGTGTGCTGCCGCTCCGGCCTATGCGCCATTTCATTTTACAACCATGCATGTTGATTGTAGCGCCAGAGCGCACTGGCGCAGCGATGACCCACTTTTCCAAACCATAGAATCTGTCACGCCCGAACCGTAAGCATGGCTTGTTTCAGGCCAGACCATACAGGCCCGATCACATGAAAAAGTGGCCGGCTTCGCATAACTCTCATCATTCAATCACGTCTCAAGCCGCTCGCTTTCGGAAGAATCACACAACCATGACCAATCTCGTCAAGACACCTGTCACCGTCATCACCGGATTTCTGGGTGCGGGCAAAACCACCCTGATCCGGCATCTGATGGCCAATCCCCAGGGCAAGCGTCTGGCTATTCTGGTCAATGAATTCGGCACGGTGGGGGTTGATGGTGACATCCTGAAATCCTGCGCTGACGCGAATTGCCCGGAGACCAACATCGTCGAACTGACCAATGGCTGCATTTGCTGCACCGTTGCCGAGGATTTCATTCCAACCATCGAAGCCCTGATGGCGCTGCCTGTGAAGCCCGATCATATCCTGATCGAGACTTCGGGGCTCGCTTTGCCCAAGCCACTGCTGAAGGCGTTTGACTGGCCGGCCATCCGCTCCCGCATCACGGTGGATGGCGTCATCACGCTTGCCGATGCGGAAGCGGTTGCGTCGGGGCGTTTCGCTCCTGATCCCGCAGCCGTTGATGCGCAACGTGCTGCCGACGAAAGCATCGATCACGAAACACCGCTCTCGGAGGTCTTCGAAGACCAGATTGCCTGCGCCGATATCATTCTCCTCTCGAAGGCTGATCTTGCGGGTGAAGCCGGGCTTACCACAAGCCGGGCCTATATCGAAGCCGAGATGATCCGGCGGGTTCCCATTCTGGCGATGACCGAAGGTGTCATCGATCCGCGTTTGATCCTGGGGATTGCGTCCGCCGCCGAAAATGATCTCGCCGCCAGACCCTCGCATCATGAAGGCCATGACGACCATGAGCATGATGATTTCGAAACGCTCGTGATCAGTCTGCCTGAAGTCACCAGCGTTGAAGTGTTGACGCAAGCCCTTGTCAGGCTGGCGCGCGAACAGCGTATCTTGCGCATCAAGGGTTACGTGGCCGTTGCGGGCAAGCCCATGCGGCTGCTGGTGCAGGCCGTGGGTGACAGGGTGCGCACCCAGTTTGACAGGCCCTGGGGTGATCAACCTCGCCTGTCGCAGCTCGTCATCATTGCCGAACATGATGATGTGGATGAGAAGGCCATTCGCAATGTTTTAGGAGCCTAGCATTCGATGCATGTCGTTTTTCGCGAAAGCCACGGGCTGGAGGAAACGGACGCAGCGCCATTCGATCTGGGCCAGAGCCCGGCGGATATGGTGGTCCTGTCTTTTTCCGACAGTGACCTCGGCGCATTTGCGGCAGGCTGGCATCGGGGCAAAGACGTGCTGCCCTCGCTGCGCCTGGGCAATCTGGTGGCCTTGCGTCATCCGCTGTCGGTGGACACCTATGTCGAGCGCACTCTTTCAGGTGCCAAGGCTGTTCTTGTCCGGCTGATCGGGGGCGAGCAATACTGGCCCTATGGTATCGCGGCCTTGCGCGAGCTTGCCATGCAGCGCGGGGTTGCCCTCGCCATTCTGCCTGCTGATGGCCGGGCTGACCCGCGCCTTGACGAGCTTTCCACACTCCCTGTCCCCATTCTGCGTCATTTGACGCGACTGTGTGACACCGGAGGGGCAGGGGCCGCGCAGGAGGCTCTTGCCCAGTTCGCACGTGCCGCAGGGCTTGATGCGCAGTCTGTGGGCGGCGACAAATCCATTCCTTCTTTTGGCTTTTACGATCCGCAATACGGCATACTGGAAGCGGCTCCGGCTATCCGCAGGCCTGAGGTTGTTGTCGTGTTCTATCGCTCGTATCTGACAGCGGCGGATATGGCACCTGTCGATGCGCTGCTGAACGCACTCGGCGAGGCAGGCTTCAACAGCTATGGTATGTTTGCGACCTCCTTGAAAGCGCCGGATGTGCCTGCATGGCTCTCTGCGCATTGCGAAACACGGCGACTGGCGGCCATCATCAACGCTACCGCATTTTCAGCGCAGGGACCGGATGGCACCACGCCCTTTGATGGGGTGGATTGCCCGGCCTTTCAGGTGGCCCTGTCAACCGGGCGACGCCGGGAATGGGCGGAATCGACGCGCGGTCTTTCGCCTGCCGATCTCGCCATGCATGTCGTTCTGCCAGAGGTTGATGGCCGTCTGTTTGCCGGACTGATCAGCTTCAAGGCACCGGGAAAGCGTGATCCGGATTTGCAATTCTCGCGCTTTCAGCATCGTACCGAACCAAAGCTGCTGGCGAATGTCGTGGCGCGTGTGGTTGCCTGGCACCGGTTGGCACGCACGCCTGGCATTGAGCGGAAGCTGGCGGTTGTGCTTTCAACCTATCCCGGCCGCACCCATCAGATGGCGCATGCCGTCGGGCTTGATGCCCTTGCCTCAACAGAGGCCTTGCTGGCCGATCTGGCGGAGGATGGCTATGATACCGGTGGCGAGGATCTCACCAAACCCGCTCTGGTGGATAGCCTTACCAACACCACGCTGCAATGGCCTGTCGAACACTACATTGAGGCCCTTCGAGGCTTGCCCGAGGCTTTGCAGGCCTCGCTTGCAGAATGGGGAAATCCTGAGGATGACCCCGCATGCCGCAACGGAGCCTTCTATTTCAAGGCCTTCTGGCGCGGTCAGATTCTGGTTGCGCTCCAGCCTGAACGCGGCAGCAGCATTGGCCGTGAGACAGCGTATCACGATCTTTCATCCGCTCCCTGCCACGGCTATGTGGCCTTCTATCTCTGGCTTCAGCAGATGGCACCCCATGCCATGATCCATATGGGTGCGCATGGCACGCTCGAATGGTTGCCCGGCAAATCCGTAGCTCTCTCGCAGGAGTGCTGGCCTGACGCCCTGGTTGCCGACATGCCGGTGATCTACCCGTTCATCGTCAATGATCCCGGGGAGGCCGCGCAGGCAAAACGGCGTATTGGCGCGATCACTCTGGGCCATATGCCCCCGCCGCAGATTCTTGCGGGTTTGCCACCTGCAATGGCTGAACTGGCGCGGATGCTGGACGAGTATTCCACGGCGGATGGCCTTGATCCGGCCCGTCGCAACCGTCTGATCCGTGCGATCCTCGATGAAGCGGGCGCGCATAAGCTGGACATGGCTCTCGGCCTCCCGGCGGATGCGCCAACCAGTGACAGGATCACCCGGATTGACCGCTTCGTTTGCGACATTAAGGAAAGCCAGTTTGGCATTGGCCTGCATGTCTGGGGTCGCGGGGAATGCGGGGCGGAAGAGCGCGCTGGCATGCGGGCGGCTCTCGCGGGGCGGCGTGTGGCACCGGGCCGGGCGGGTTCTCCCTCGCGCGGACAGAACGGCCAAGAGGATATCCTGCCGACTGGGCGCAACCTTTTCAGTGTCGATCCCAGAGCCATACCCTCACGGGTGGCGCATGGTCAGGGTGTGGTGCTGGCGGATGAGCTGATCCGCAGGCATTTGCAGGACAAGGGCGATTACCCCGCAAGCCTTGTCATCGATCTCTGGGGGTCGGCCACCATGCGAACGGCGGGCGAGGAATTCGCCATGGCACTGCATCTGGCAGGGCTGGCACCGCTCTGGGACAGCGGCTCCGGTCGTGTTTCAGGCTTCGAGGTACTGCCTCTGGCTCTTCTGGGCCGCCCGCGCATCGATGTGACATTGCGTGTTTCCGGGCTGTTCAGGGATCTGTTTCCCGGTCTTGCACAGCTCTTTGAAGCCGCGGCACAAGCGCTTGCCGAGCGGGCATACGAGGCGAATGAAAACCCGTATCTCCAGCGGGAGGCCCGTGTCTACGGTCCCAAACCCGGAGAATACGGACTTGGTATTGATCTGGGACTTGGCCTCAATCAGGGAGAGATCGATTTCAGCCGGGCTGCACGCGATGCAGCGGGTGAGGCCTGGTTATCCGCCTCCAGCTGGGCGATCGGCATGGATGGCATTTCGCGTGAAATGCGTCATGGCATAGAAAGCCGTGTGCGTGCCGCTGATGCGTTTGTTCACCTCCATGATCTGCCCGAAGCGGACCTGCTTCAGGCAGCAGATTACGCCGCGCATCAAGGAGGATTTGCCGCTGCGGCCAGCACGCTGGGCGGCATGCAGCCAACACTCTATCATCTCGACAGCAGCCGTCCGGATGCTCCGCGCGCGCGCCATCTCACCGAAGAAATCGCGCGCGTTGTGCATGCCCGCGCCTCCAACCCGGCCTGGGCCAGTGGCATGATGCAGCATGGCTTTCGCGGGGCTGCCGAGATCACCGCAACCCTGGAGCATCTGGCGCAGTTTGCCCATCTTGCTGAAGCTGTGCCGTCGCATCTCTTCGATCTGTATTATGATGCAACGCTGGGTCGTCCTGATTTGCGGAATTTCTTGGCGCATGAGAATGCTGCTGCGCTTGCAGCCATGGAACAAGTTTTTCGCCAGTTGCGCGAGGCTGGCCTCTGGATCACGCGGCGCAATTCGATCGCGGCTGAGCTGGAAATTGCGCCATGACAGAAGCACAGATCAGGGGATGGTGCCCCGGAGCCTTGCGCCCGATGGCTTCCGGCGATGGCCTCATTGTCCGCATACGCCCCCGTGCAGGAGTGCTGTCCGCCGCGCAGGCCAAGGGCATCGCGCTGGCGGCGCAAGCCCATGGCAACGGCATGCTCGACCTGACGGGACGTGGCAATCTGCAACTGCGGGGTGTTACGGAGCTAAGCCATCCGGCACTGCTTGAGGCCATTGATGCTCTGGGCCTGCTTGATCGCGATATCCGCAGCGAGGCACAGCGGAATATCGTGATAACGCCGTTCTGGCATGCGGATGATGGCACCGGGGCTCTGGCCCTGCGGCTTGAGCATGCCCTTGAGGATGTGCACCAGCTTCCGGCAAAATTCGGTTTTGCCATCGACATCGGCCGCGAACGCGTTCTGGCCGGTGTATCAGCGGATATCCGTCTGGAAAGGACTGCGCAGGGCGATCTGATGATCCGCGCGGATGGTGCGGATTGTGGCACAGCCGTTTCAATGGAAGAGGCGGTGCCGGGGATGATTGCGCTCGCCCAATGGTTTCTGTCATCCGGGGCAAGCCAAACAGGCCGCGGACGCATGGCGAAGCATATCGCCAGCGGGCATCGTCCGGGTGACGCGACACAAGCCCCTTCGCCCTGCGCCCCGCCTGCAAAACCTGGCCTCTGCGAGCAAGGCGCTCTCGTCGGCTTTGCCTTCGGCCAGATCCAGGCCACAACACTTCTGGCGCTTGCAACACTTGGC
>JANNRX010000131.1:0-11190 GCA_031401875.1 Hyphomicrobiales bacterium
CCCAGCGGATCGCGTGCGCCAACCAGCTTTTTGTTGGTCATGCCCACGAAGGAATAGGCGCCTTCGAGTTGCATCAGCGCATCGATGAAGCGGTCCACAAACCGGCTGCGCAGGGAGCGCGCGACGAGGTGCAGCACCACTTCCGTGTCGGATGTCGATTGGCAGATCGCACCCTTGCGCACGAGATCGCGCCGCAGGGTCAGCCCGTTGGTCAGGTTGCCATTATGCGCAATAGCGAAGCCGCCAACGTCGACTTCGGCAAAAAGCGGCTGCACATTGCGCAGAATGGTTTCGCCCGTGGTGGAATAGCGCACATGCCCGACGGCAACATTGCCCGGAAGGCGCTCGATGACTTCCTTGCGCGAGAACGTATCGCCCACAAGCCCCATGCGGCGCTCGGAGTGATAGCGCGCGCCATCGAAGGTGACGATGCCGGCCGCTTCCTCGCCACGGTGTTGCAGGGCGTGAAGACCAAGCGCTGTAATGGCGGCCGCATCAGGATGACCGAATATGCCGAAAACACCGCATTTTTCCCGGAGGAAATCGCTGGTTGCGTCATCGGTTCCGGTCATTGAGGCATGCTCCTGATATGGCGGAAATGCGATTGATAAGAAGTCTATCGGGTTTGAACGGGTCTTTGTCCAGCATCAATCAAGCGTTGCAGGGTTGCGCGATCAGAAGGGCTTGCGGCTGCTGGCAGTTGCTGTGCAGGAGCATCGCTTCGCCGTTGCGGATTCGGTTCCGGCACCGCTTCGCGTGGCGTTTCGCCATCAAGAGGCTTGGGGCGAACCCGTTGCAAAATCGCTTTTTCTGGATCTTCCGGCAGAAGGCCCAGGAGTGTTGTTCCGGTTGATTCGAGCAGCGGCTTCAACTTGGCATCCTTCACCCATGTCGGTTGCTGCTTGTCGGCAACGAGCCAGTTGAAGAACAGGAAGCCCACGACGGCCAGCAGAAGCCCTCTTGCCGCACCAAACACAAAGCCAAGCGTGCGGTCCAGGGCACCAATGCGGCTGTCGAGGATCATGTCGGAAATTTTTGCGGTCAGGAAATACGCGACCAGCAGTGTCAGCAAAAAAATGCTACCGGCTGCGACAGGCACCAGAAGCGCTTTCGTCTGCGTCACGTATTGCTGCACGAGCGGAATGACCTGGGGATGGAAGGCATATGCCACCACAGCTGCGACAGCCCAGGAGCCAATGGCCAGCACTTCCCGCGTGAAGCCGCGCAGAGCGGCGAGCAAGGCGGATATCAGCACCACGCCAACAACGATCATATCCAGAATAGTGACAGGCATAGCAGCTCCGGCAAAAACAGGTCTCTCAGGCATGCATTCCCGAAAGATTGCCCCCCTATAGCTGCATGTGAGGCCGACGTCACGTCTCTCTCTGCGGCCTCTCAACAGTTCTCACCGGTTTACCCGCAGCAATCAGTGCCACGAGATCCGCAATCCGCTCCATGGGACGCAATAGGATCGCGCGTTCGGGCTCATCCGGAGCAGTCTTGGTGGCAGGTGCGGGTTTGGTGGCAGGTGCGGGTTTGGTTGCAGGTGCTGCGGCGGATGTGAAGCCCAGCTTGGCCGCTTCCTTCAGCCGATGCCCTGCATGGGCCACCGGCCTGATTGCTCCTGAAAGACTGACCTCGCCAAACAGTGTCATGGTCGTCGGTAGCGGATTGCCCGTCAGGGATGAGACAAGGGCCGCCGCTACTGCCAGATCAGCGGCAGGCTCGGTGATTTTGAGGCCGCCCGCCACATTGAGATAAACATCATACTGGGCGAGACGGACCCCGCCATGCGCCTCCAGCACGGCCAGCACCATGGCGAGGCGACTGGTATCCCAGCCAACAACGGCACGGCGAGGCGTCCCAAGGCCTGTCTGCACCACAAGCGCCTGTAACTCCACCAGAATGGGCCGTGTGCCTTCCATGCCGGCAAATACGGCTGTGCCTGCGGCTTCAGGATCGCGGTTTCCCAGAAAGAGCGCCGAGGGATTGGCAACTTCGTTGAGGCCATCACCGCGCATTTCAAACACGCCGATCTCGTTTGTCGGGCCGAACCGATTCTTGAGGCCGCGCAGTATGCGGAAATCATGCCCGCCTTCTCCTTCGAAGAAGATCACTGCATCAACCATGTGTTCCACCACGCGCGGACCGGCAATTTGTCCGTCTTTGGTAACGTGGCCGACAAGAATGACGGCGGCACCGGACGTCTTGGCATAGCGGATCAGTGTCTGCGCGCTGCCGCGCACCTGAGTGACGGTGCCGGGCGCAGCCTCGACGGCGCTGGTCCACATGGTCTGGATGGAATCGATGATCACCAGTGCGGGTGTCGCCCCTGCGGACAAGGTGGCAACGATATCGTCGACATGCGTTTCCGCCGCCAGTTCCACCGGACTTCCCGAAAGCCCAAGCCGATCGGCCCTCAGGCGGATCTGCGCCACGGCTTCTTCGCCCGATATATAGACCACGCGCTGTCCCTGATTGGCGAGTGCCGCTGCGGCCTGTATCAGCAGTGTTGATTTGCCAATGCCGGGCTCGCCACCAAGCAAAATGACGGAGCCCTTCACAAAACCACCGCCGGTTACACGATCCAGCTCAGCGATGCCGACAGGCAGGCGTGGCGCATCGAGTGTCGTTCCCGTCAACCCTTCAAGCTTGATGGTACGGCCACGCACAGCGCGGCCGCCGCCGGGCAGGGGTGGCGCAGCGGAGGCTGATTCTTCTGAAATGGTGTTCCACTCGCCGCAAGCCTCGCAACGGCCCTGCCAGCGTCCATGCACTGCGCCGCAGGCCTGGCAAATGAAAGAGGCTTTGAGTTTCGCCAATGCTTCCGCCTGTCCTGTGATTAAAGCACGCGGCGCTGATAGCGCCCGCCGAGTGATGTCAGGAT
Source organism: Hyphomicrobiales bacterium (assembly GCA_031401875.1). GTDB lineage: Bacteria > Pseudomonadota > Alphaproteobacteria > Rhizobiales > Beijerinckiaceae > JADCCX01. The sequence continues at coordinate 2,888 of JANNRX010000131.1, forward strand.
TTCATAGCCGTTGGTGCCAGCCATCTCTGCCACATCATCCACGCTGATCCCGTCACCGATCAGGGTGGCCATCACACCAGCTTTCAGCGTCTCAGAGGGACAATCGGTTACATCAAGCGTGATCAGATCCATGGAGACGCGGCCAGCGATAGGACAACGCACGCCATTGACCATGGCCGCACCGCCGGATTTGCTGTTTGTTGATGACATGGAGCGCAGCCAGCCATCCGCATATCCCACCGAAAGGGTGGCAACAACCGAGGGTCTTTGCGCCATCCATTGCGCATTATAGCCAACATGGTCGCCAGTCTCGACAGTGCGCAGCTGGATGATCGGCGCTTCGAGCCGGATCACCGGCTTCATCGGATTGGGGCGTCCGGGCATCGGATTGCCACCATAAAGCGCATAGCCAGCTCTTGTCAGATCATGGTGGGGAACATTGGGCAGAAAATGGGCAGAGGAATTGGCAAGGCTGCGCCGCTTTATGCCACTGGCGTACCAGCCCGAGACGCGATCAAAGCGCGTGATCTGTGCCTCATTGAGAGGGTTCTTCGGCTCCTCCGCCGCAACGAAATGCGACATGATCAACTCGATGCCAAGCGTTTTCCAGACATCGCTTTGCGCCAGCGCCTTTGCCTCATCGATTGTGAGTCCGAGGCGGTTCATGCCGGTATCGACATGCAATGCGCAGGGCCCGCCACCGGCTTTGCGCCAGCGGCCGATCTCGCCAATCGTACCCAGCACAGGGCGCAGTCGATAATTCGCATAGGTCGATTCGGAGCCCGGCGGCATGCCGTTGAGCACATAGATATGGCTCATGGGAGCAGCCTTGCGTGCGGCCTGTGCTTCGCCGATATGCGCCACGAAAAACGTGCGGCAGCCGACGCGGGCAAGGGTCTGCACCACTGTCTCTGTGCCAAGCCCATAACCATCCGCCTTGACCACGGCTGCACATTCCGCAGGCTTGGCCAATTCAGCCATTATGCGCCAGTTGCCAGCCAATGCAGCCGCATCAATCGTCAGTATGGCCCCATGGGGATTCGGATAATCCATGCTGCTGTTAAAGAATGAAGCCGCGCCCTGTGCAAGGAAAGATTGTTCCTGCTCTGTTTCTTTTCCGGATCAACAGGTTTTTCTTGGATCAACAGGTTCTTTTTCGGATCAACAGGCCTGCATATTGCTTTGCCTTGCCGTTTTTGGGAATACGATGCCAATGGTTGATCGTTGTGTTTTCAAGATTTCAAAAGCAAAGATACCGTGTGATGTCTCTCCTTTCCACAACGTCCCCGGACGATTATTTCGCGACGGCCCGCACAGAAATTATGCCATGGCTCCCGGAAAAGGTCAGCCGGATGCTGGATCTGGGCTGTGGAACCGGTGCCACAACGCAGCTTGTCAAAAGCTGCCGTACTGTCACCTATTCTGCCGCTGTCGAGCTGATGGCGGATAAGGCCGAACGTGCCAGGGCGGTTTGTGATCATGTCTGGACAGGCGACATCAATGCACTGGTCATCGAGGATGATATCGCGCCTGGTTCTCTCAATCTTGTTCTTTGCCTTGATGTACTGGAGCATCTGGCCGATCCCTGGACGATCATAAGCCGCTTGTCGGCTTTGCTGGCGCCGGGCGGAAGGCTGATCCTTTCAGTTCCCAATATCAGGAATTACCGGTTTATCTGGAGGCTGGCGATGCGTGGAGACTTTCACTACCGCGATTTTGGGCTGCTGGACCGGACGCACCTGCGGTTTTTCGTGCGGTCAACGGCTTCTGAACTGGCAACATCGGCCGGCCTTTCGTTGCTGTCAGCCACAAGTGTCCAAAGCTGGCGTGCGCCTGACTGGCGCTGGTTCGCCAACCGATTGACCAGAAACTACGCCGATGAATGGCTGGCCAAGCAATGGCTGGTGGTAGCCGAGAAGCGCCCGTAGTAGTGGTGCGATCATGTCCGGCTTCGCATCGTTGACGGGCTGGAGCAGTGATACTGGCTGCAATGCCGCAAATGCAATTGACTTGCCCCTCCAACCCGACAAAATGATGCATGACATTCTTGAAATTGGACAGAATAGAAGAGCAGCGCGGGTCAATCTCTGCGCGGGCGATGTTTTTGCGGTTTTTTTCGTTGGCAGCCCTTGTCCTCCTCGCGGGTTGTGCGATCCGGTCCGATCAAGGTTTGCTGACGCCCGTTGCAGAGGGCGATCCTGCGGGAAAACGTGTTTCCGTGCTGGTGGCCACGACGCGCCTGCGCGGGGAGGATCCGCATAGTCTGACGAATGGACGCTCGCATCTCGTTGATTTCCAGCGCGTCGACTTGTCAATTCCAAGGAGCCATCAACTCGGCAATGTCGAAACTCCCTCGCAAGGTCGTGTCGATCCCAGACGCGATTTTGCAGCCCTCCGTAATGAGTCTGTTTCCGAGAAGGGTTTTCTCGCACTTGCGGGGCAAGCAGCCTCGCGCGGCAATGGTGAGGTCAACATCTATGTGCACGGCTTTAACACGACCTATGAAGCCGCCGTTCTGCGCCTTGGTCAGATCATCGTGGATGCCGGCACAACAGGCACTGCAATTGCATTTTCATGGCCCTCACGCGGGCGCTTCGTCGATTATCTCACCGACCGCGAGAGCGCGCTGTTCTCACGCGACCGACTGGAATATCTACTGCGCATTCTTGCGCGCGACAAAAAAATCCGGTCAATCAACATTCTCTCCCATAGCATGGGCGCTTTCCTGACAATGGAAACCTTGCGACAGGCGAAGCTGCGTGGCGATGGCGAGTTTGGCGGCAAGCTGAATGCCGTTGTCCTTGCTGCCCCCGATATCGATCTCGACGTATTCAGAACGCAGCTTGAGGTGATTGGGCGGCGCAAAAGGCCGACCATTCTTCTGGTGGCCAACGATGATCGAGCGTTGAATTTTGCGCGTTTTCTTTCCGGCGATGTGGATCGCCTTGGCGCGGTCGAGATTGATTCTCCCGAAGCACAGGCGGAAATCCGGCGTCTGGGACTGATCGTCATTGATATGACTTCCGTGCGCTCGAGTGATCCTGACGGGCATAATAAATTTTCGTCGAATCCGGCTGTCATTCGTTATATCGGGGACCTGATCGATCAGAAAAATGTCCCTGCTGCCACACTCAAGATCAACGCCGATGGAAACATAATCGCGAGCGATTCCCGGTAATGGCTGGAGCAAGTCGCGCTTTGACAAAAAACATGATCCTGATCCCCGCTTGTCGAAGGAGTCTTCTGAAGGCGCTGTATTGACGGTCTGATCAATTGAATGGTGCTGGTTGAAAACTGCAAGCCCACGTATACGAGGATCATCATTGTCTGGGAGGACAGAATGCCGATATTTTCCCGTCGCGCCGTCACCTTGGGTGCTGCCGCAATGCTTGCGTCGCCAGCACTCGCACAAAAGCTTTCAGACCGGCCGATTACCATCATCGTGCCGTTCTCTGCCGGAAGCGGTCCCGATCTCCTGGCCCGGCTCGCGGCAGAAGAGTTGCGCAACCGCTGGGGACAGGCGGTGGTGGTCGATAACCGCGTTGGCGCAAGCGGCAATCTCGGTGCCGCTGCAGCCAGCCGCGCAGCACCCGACGGGCATACGCTGCTGCTTTATGTGAATACGGTGCTGATGAACGCCGCTTTGGCGCGCAATCTGCCCTTCGATCCCGTCCGTGGTTTTCAGCCGATCGTGGAACTGGCGCGTGGATCATTGGCACTGGCGGTGCATAGCTCCCAGCCCTTCACCGACACACGCGCCCTCATTGCGGCCTCGATAGCAAAGCCCGATGATCTGCGTTTTGGATCACCGGGAAGGGGCACGCCGCATCATCTCGCGATGGAGCTTTTCAAACTGCGCACTGGCGCGAAACTCAGCCATATTCCCTACACGGGCACAGCGGGCGTTGTGAATGATTTCATCGGCGGGCACATCCAGTCGATGTTCATTCCCGTGCATGTCGGGCTCACCCATGCCAAGGCTGGAAACATCCGGCTTCTGGCGCTGGGCAGCGGCAAGCGCTCGCCGCTAGCACCTGATGTCCCGACATTGGCCGAGCAGGGCGTTGCAGAAGCCGAGGTCGACCTCTGGTACGGTCTGAGTGCGCCCGCTGGAACGCCGCAAGACATCGTCGAGCGCTTCAATCGTGTGCTCAACGAGGCCCTGTCTGAACAACGCGTGCGCGCCTTGCTCCAGTCCCAGGGACTTGAAGCGACGGGAGGCACATCGAAAGCCTTCGCGGAGCTTATCGAGAAAGATCTGCCGCGCTGGGTTTCCATTGTGCAGAGTGCTGGCATCACAGCAGAGAATTGAGTTTTCATGACGCAGGATGTGGTTATCGTCGGCGGTGGCCCGGTTGGGCTTGGCGCCGCAGTGGCGCTTGGCCAGCGTGGCGTCAGATGTCTCGTTGTCGAGCGCTATGAGCAGCCATTGCCCATTCCGCGCGGGCAGAACCTGACGCAGCGCACGATGGAGCATTTCCATTTCTGGGGCATCGAAAAAGAACTTCGCGCGGCCCGCACCATTCCGCCCGAATATGGTATCGGTGGCATGACGGCCTATGGCACGCTGCTTGGTGAGCACCATTATGACTGGATGAAGCGCGAACTCGTCAGACCGTTCTATTTCACGGATAACGAGCGCCTGCCGCAATATGCCACCGAGGCCGTGCTGCGAAAGCGCCTCAGCGAACTCCCGTCTGTCGAAACACTTTATGGCTGGACAGCCCGCGACATCAGTCAGAACTCCGGGAGTGTCACCATCACGATCAGCACGCGGGATGGTACGCAAAGCCGCATCCTGAACGCCGCTTATTGTATTGGTGCGGATGGTGGCCGTTCCGTGGTGCGCGAGAAGGCCGGTATCACCCAGACCCTCTCGGATCATGACAGGCTGATGGTGCTGCTCGTCTTCAAATCCGAAGAATTGCACAGTCTGCTGGCGCGCTATCCCGGCAAGTCGTTCTACAATGTCCTGCACCCTGAACTTGAGGGGTACTGGAAGTTTCTGGGGCGGGTGGATCTTGGTACGACATGGTTTTTCCATGCGCCGGTGCCGATGGGAACCACGAAGGATAATTTTGATTTTACAGCCCTTTTGCATGAGGCGATTGGCGCGCCCTTCGATGTTGCATTCGACCATATAGGCTTCTGGGACCTGCGCTTTGCCATTGCCGATTCCTATTCCACTGGCCGCTTGTTCATCGCGGGAGATGCGGCCCACAGCCATCCGCCCTACGGGGGATATGGCATCAACACAGGCTTCGAGGATGCGACCAACCTTGCCTGGAAGCTTGCGGCTACTCTGCAAGGCTGGGCCGGGCCCGGCTTGCTCGCCAGCTACAGCGCCGAACGCCACCCGGTCTTTGCCTCGACTGCCGCTGATTTTATCGCGAAATCCATCGAGAACGACCGGGATTTTCTGGCTGCTCATGATCCTGTCATGGATCGCGCCGCCTTCGATACCGCATGGGCCGCGAGGGCATCGGGCGCCACGGGGGAGGTGCATGCCTTCGAGCCGCATTACGAGGGATCCCCCATCGTGCTGGGGGCACAAGAGGCGCTCTCCAGCGCAAGGGGCGCGCATCGGCATGAGGCGAGGCCAGGGCATCACCTTTCGCCCGCAACACTTGCCGATGGTCGCAATGTCTTCGAGGCGCTTGGACCTGATTTCACCCTGCTGGCCTTGGACGCGGATGCCAGTGTGGTTGAAGCTTTCGAAGCGGCTGCTGAAAAGCTCTCTCTCCCGCTGACCATTATCCGCGACAATGCAGAGGGCAATCGATCCCGTTACACCGCGCCCCTGGTGTTGGTGCGGCCAGACCAGTTTGTCGCCTGGGCGGGCAAGGAAAAGGATGCCGACGCAATGGCGGTGCTGATGCGAGCCGCAGGATGGTGAGCTTGAATGATGAAGGATATGAGCCCGATTGAATCATGAGGCTCTCGGGCAACACTCCTGCAAAGCACTACTGCAATGCGTGCACAGGTTTCCTCATCTGAGGGGTTCGCCACCCGGCAAACCTTGAGGGACGCACAAGGTTGCCCGGGGATCAGGAACTCGGGAGTATTGCATTCAAGATGATGTGCCCGTGATGCGTGATTTCACATTCAATGGGGCTGAGGCGGATCACTCATTCGGATCCGAAAGAGCTGAGCGGGCCGTTCAGACGGGCCATTTCCTGAGGTGGTAGGCACTGTCCCAGAACATCCATTCCAGGCGTGCACATTGGGTGAAAGCCCTGTGCATCGCTCTGACTGTATTTTTGGAGGATGATGCAGCAAGTCCATCAGCGAGTGTGATCATTCGCTGGACAGCCTCCTCAAACTCGGCACTCGCATACGTGTCGATCCAGGCCTTGTAGGGATTGGCAGGGGCTGATGAGCGATGGATGCTCTTGCCAACCTGCATGTAGATCCAGAAACAAGGCAGAAGAGCCGCGACAATTGTCGGAAAATCCTCGGTAACTGCAATTTTGATCAAGGAACTGACATAATGGTCGCACACCGGCGTGGGTTGTGTGTCTGCGAACTCTGCCGGGCTGATATCGAATAATTGGAAGTAGCTCTCATGCAGCCCGCGTTCCACATGAATGGCTCCGGCTGCAGAACTCGCCAGCATCGCGATTTGATCCGATGACGAGGCCTTTGCGGCGGCAAGCGCGAGCGCCCGCGCGAAACCTTCGAGATAGTGGGCATCCTGAATGATGTAGTGGCGAAAGGCGGAGGGTTGCAGAGTTCCGTCCCGGAGTTCCTGATTGAAAGGCATCTCGACGATCGAGCGATAAAGCGCGCTGTTCTCGCTCCAGACTGTTTCGCAGAATGACATGGGTTGCTTGCTTTCGGTTCGGTTCAAAGTCGTTTCTACTCTCGCTGTGAGTGACAGGAACACGATCGCAATGCACCATGATTTTTCGAATATCACCAATGCCAATGAGCCAGATCAAAACGAGGGCAGCGACAGATTTCTTCTTCCTTCGCTCCAGAATCCGAAAGCTGTCCCGTCTCACCCTGCCCAGCCTTGCGAATCTCTTTTTTCCGTTCCATATTCGTTCTCATTAAACCGGTGCGGCAAATTGTGCGTATGTCCCTTGCGGACATATGCGAGGCGAGAATTTGCGCCTAGACAATCCGCAATCACTGACAATGATGGCGAGACGGATGGCAGGCAGCAAGAAAAGCGATATCGACACGCTGTTTGACAGCATTGGCGAGAGGCCACATGCGGACCAGCGCGTTATCTCCGTGCGTGGTGCACGTGAGCACAATCTCAAGAACGTCGATCTGATGATCCCGCGTGACAAGCTGGTTGTGTTCACGGGGTTGTCGGGCTCTGGCAAATCCTCGCTCGCTTTTGACACGATCTATGCCGAGGGGCAGCGGCGCTACGTGGAATCGCTTTCCGCCTATGCACGCCAGTTCCTGGAAATGATGCAGAAGCCTGATGTGGACCAGATCGACGGTCTGTCGCCCGCCATTTCCATCGAACAGAAGACGACCTCGAAAAATCCGCGCTCCACCGTCGGCACCGTCACCGAGATTTACGATTACATGCGGCTTCTGTGGGCGCGGGTCGGCATTCCGTATTCGCCGGCGACCGGCCTGCCCATCAAAAGCCAGACCATCAGCCAGATGGTCGATCGGGTGCTGACGCTCTCCGACAAGACCAAGCTTTTGCTGATGGCTCCCGTGGTGCGGGGCCGCAAGGGTGAGTTCCGCAAGGAATTTGCGGAATGGCAGAAAAAGGGCTTCCAGCGCGTCAAGGTCAACGGCGAACTTTACGAGATCGGCGATGCGCCCGTGCTCGACAAGAAATTCAAGCATGACATCGATGTGGTTGTAGATCGCATTGTAGTGCGCTCCGATATCGCCGCGCGCCTCGCTGAAAGCTTCGAGACCGCGCTCGGCCAGTTCATGCACCCAGGCATCGCGCGCCGGGTCCGCCTTGCGGGCAGCCATCCGCATCCACATCAGCCCGCGCGGCGCCTGCCGGGGTACACCGTCGCCGTTGAAAAGCATCTGGCCCAGCCGAGCCTGCGCGTAGCAATGGCCCTTCTCCGCCGCAAGGTGATACCAGCGCGCGGCCTGATGCAGATCTCTCGGGCCGGCCAGCCCTTCGGAGAACATGCGGCCAAGATTATATTGGGCATCGGCATCGTTGAAATACGAGGCAGCATAATGGAACATCTCGGCGGCACGGGCCGGATCACGCTTGACGCGTGTATTGGGGATTCCTGCGAGATGATAGCCGCCCAACGCCACGAAAGCCTGCGCGACAACGCGGGCGTTGAGGCTGTCCGGACTGACAT
>JANNRX010000132.1:0-3262 GCA_031401875.1 Hyphomicrobiales bacterium
CGCCCCGAAATGCGCCGAGCCGTCAATGCGTGATGCGCCATCAAGCTTTTCGAGCCGGGTGCCAATCCCTCCCCTCTCGTGGGGGGAGGGTTCACGCGGAAAAGCCGCGACATCCATCACCGCTTCGATGATCTTGAGATAGCCCGTGCAGCGGCACAGCACGCCTCCCAGCGCATCCATCACCTGCTGGCGATCCGGCGCTGCATTGCGGTCCAGCAGGTCCGCCGCTGCCATCAGCATGCCAGGCGTGCAGATGCCGCATTGTGCTGCGCCATGGACAGCAAAAGTCCGCTGCAGGGCCGCGCCGACGGGCGTCTCCGACAGGCCTTCGACGGTCTGGATCTGCCCGCCTTGCGCCTGCATTGCGGGAACGAGGCAAGCGCAAACCTGTTGCCCGTCGAGGCGCACCGTGCAGGCTCCGCAATCACCGGCGTCGCAGCCTATTTTGGTGCCGGTGAGGCCGAGCGTATCGCGCAGCACTTCGCTTAGCCGTGTTGATGGGCAGGTGCTGATCTGCTGCGGTTGGCCATTGATGGTAATGGACAACGCTATCCTGTCTTGAGGATTATGCAGGTTCATGCCGCCTGCTCCCGCTGTGGCAGCAATCCAGAGAGTGCGCGTCGGACCAGCGTTCCCGCCGCAGCCAGCCGGTATTCCGCCGTGGCGCGCACGTCATCGATAGGAGCGAGGTCCGCCAGCGTCTCGGCGGTGACAAGGTCCGTCATGCTTGCGCCGGATGCTCCAGTGAGGCGGCCTTCGAGCAGCGGCAGGCGTTGCGGCGCGGCCGAGCATGCGCCAACGGCGATCCGTGCCCGTTCGATACGGCCGTTCTTGTCCAGGGCGATGTTCGCCGCAACCGAGGCGATGGAAATGACGAGGTAACTGCGCGCGCCAAGCTTGAGAAATGCGGAATTTTCGCCGGGCGCTGCATGCGGCACATGGATGGCTGTCAGCAATTCGCCGGGCTGTAGCGCCGTCTTGCGGTTGCCGAGAATGAAAGCGCCGAGCGGCAAGCGGCGTATCCCGCCAAGGCTCGCCAGTTCCACTTCTGCGTCCAGCGCCAGCAAGGGTGGAACGCCGTCCGCGGCAGGTGAGGCATTGCAAAGGTTGCCGCCGATGCTGCCCCGGTTCTGGATCTGTACGCCACCAACCTGGCGAGATGCCTGCTTCAATGCGTCGAAGGCAGGAGGCAGCGTTGCTTGCAGAACATCCGTCCAGGTCGCGAGCGCGCCGATGCGGATGCCTTGTGACGAGTGGTTGATGCCCTTCAGTTCCCCGAGGCCGGAGAGATCGAGAATGTTTTTCGGGCTGGGCTGGAACCACGCCTGTCGTGTGGTCTCTGCGGGATAGAAATCGGTGGCCCCCGCCAGAGGAGTCAGCCGATCAATGCTATTCTGTGCTGGTCGGGTTGCATCGTCGGCGAGAGCCGTCACTGCATCGAGCAATGTCTGGGGACGGAGAATGGTTGCCATATCTGCCCCGCCGCCGCTTTCAGGAAACGCCGAGCTTTTTCTGCAAGCTCGTTGATGAGGTCGTGTACTGGAAGATCAGCCGCTTGTCGGGATAGACATAACGGTGAACCTTCTGGGCTGCGAGCGCGCCCTCATGAAAACCTGACAGGATGAGCTTCATCTTGCCGGGATAATGGTTGATGTCGCCTACCGCAAAAATGCCGGCTGTCGAGGTTTCGAATGTCTCAGTTCCGACGCCGATCAGATTTTCCGTCAGGTTCAGACCCCATTGTGCAACCGGGCCGAGTTTCATGGTGAGACCGAAGAAAGGCAGCATCGCGTTGCAGGGAATATCAAAAACGGCATTGTCGCTGCCCTTGACAGTCGCAGCAGCCAGATGGGGGGCCTCGCCCTTCAGGCCGGTGACTTGGCCAAACTTGAGGCTGACCTTGCCGGCGGCCACCATCGCACGCATCTGTTCGACTGAATGGGGCGCGGCACGAAACTCGTCCCTGCGGTGCAGCAGCGTCAGGCTCCTGGCGATGGGTGCCAGATTGAGCGTCCAGTCCAGTGCGGAATCGCCGCCGCCGACGATGAGGATGTCGCGGCCTCTGAACGCCTCCATCTTGCGAACGGCATAGAAAACGCCGGTGCCTTCATAGGTCTCGATCATGGGAATAGGCGGTTTCTTGGGCTGGAACGAACCGCCGCCTGCCGCCACAATGACAACTTTGGTTTCGAACACCTGTCCGGCATCCGTGCTGACACGAAAGCGTGGTGCTTCTGCCGTGCCGATGCTGACCACGCTGTCCACCTGCTGGTTGAGGTGGAATGTGGGCTGGAACGGTTCGATCTGCTTCATCAGGTTGTCGACAAGGCCCTGTCCGGTCACCATCGGAAAGCCTGGCACGTCATAAATCGGTTTTTCCGGATAAAGCTCGGCGCATTGCCCGCCGATCTTCGGCAAAATATCAACGAGATGACATTTGATATCCAGAAGACCCAGTTCAAACACGGTGAACAGGCCGCAGGGGCCGGCACCAATGATCAGCGCGTCGATGTCATGCTTGTGGGAATCGCTCATAGGTTTTGCAAAATCTTTCTGTCGATACTGCTGCAAACGATAAGACTGCCCATGGAAGCTGTCCAGTGTGGCATGTTGGTTTCTCGATGCACGTTCTCTCTCGCATAGAGAAGAAAGCGCTGGTATCAGTCACTGCACATCATTTGGAAGAGATCATGGATTTTTCGCTTTCCCCTGCCTTTGAAGAGATACGCCTGCGCACCCGGGCTTTTGTCGCCGAGCATATCCTGCCGCTCGAGGAGGACCGGGCGAATTATGATGCCCATGAGAATATCCGCATGGATGTCCTGCGCCTGACCCAGGCCAAGGCGCGGGACGCCGGGCTGTGGTCGCCGCAACTTCCGGCGGAATGGGGAGGTATGGGGCTTCCCATGGTGGCGCAGGCCGCGATGTATGAAGAGGCGAACCGCTCGATTTTCGGGCCGGTGTGTTTCAATTGTTCCGCGCCGGATGATGGCAACATGCGGCTGTTGTCTCAGGTGGGAACAGCCTACCAGAAAGAGCGCTGGCTCAAGCCCATCGCTTCGGGTGCAGTGCGCTCCGCTTTCGCCATGACCGAACCGCATCCGGGTGGTGGTTCGGACCCCGGCATGATTGCGACGAAGGCTGAGCGCAAGGGTGATCGCTGGGTCATCAATGGCCATAAATGGTATATCACAGGGGCAGGCATCGCCGAGCATTTCATCCTGATGGCGCGCACCTCCGATGATCCGCGCAAAGGGTTGAC
>JANNRX010000133.1:0-7058 GCA_031401875.1 Hyphomicrobiales bacterium
TGCCAGGCTCCGGCCTGGTGAAGGAACAGGCGGAAGCCGAAGGGCTGCACACGATCTTCCTCAACGCGGGCTTCCAGTGGCGCGAACCCGGCTGCTCCATGTGCCTTGGCATGAACCCGGATCAGTTGAAGCCCGGCCAGCGCTGCGCTTCGACATCCAACCGCAACTTCGAGGGCCGCCAAGGCTACAAGGGCCGCACCCATCTTGTCTCTCCCCAGATGGCGGCAGCAGCAGCGCTGACAGGCCAGTTTGTCGATGTCAGGACGCTTGGGTGAGTGATCCCAACACCAGTGCCACTGAAGCCGCCGGCCGCGACCTCGAGCGCCTCAGGCGCGAGGGTGAAACGCTGGGCGGAACGGCCATGGACAGGGCCTCAAAAGATCTGGGCACCCGCGACGACGAAGACAATATTGATCGTCTCGGACGCAAGATCGGGCGTGGCCTTGCCTTCGCTGTACTGCCTTTTGCGCTCTGGTATTTCGGGCGCTCCGCCGGCTGGTGGTAAAAGACGGTCGATCCAGTCGGATGTGCGCAGCGTAGTTTTACTCAATGAGGTCATCCATGCTGCGCATTGTCTTCGCCGTTCCCGGCATCGCACTCACCGCCGCTATTGCCTGGGCATGGGGCAAGGCTGATTTCTGGACAGCCATCATGCAGGTGGGTGAAAACCCCTGGGGCGTCGTCACCTTCATTGATCTTTACGCCGGATTCATTCTGACAGGCGTCATCATTGCAGCCATCGAACGCTGGAAACCATGGGCATTCGCCATGCTGGTACTGTCTTTTGCTCTTGGCAACATTGTCTTTGCCGCATGGGGTGTCTGGCGTGGTGCAGAAACCTTACGCGCCCTCGCCCAGCGCTGAAGGCTTCAGCTTGCGCCGTCCTCTGGAAGGGGACACGCGCTTGGAAGATTTTTGATCGACCGTTTCTTTGGACAGTGCGGCACAGCTCTCGGTCCGCATCTTGAACAAAAGCCATGCGTTGGCACCCACGATAACGACGGCAGCAAGGCCCGCGAGCATCATGATCTGATCAAGGGATAGCATACTTGCATTGATTGCGGCCACGGCAACAGCGCCAGTCGCAAAAACTGCGGCCATCCGCATTACCGCAAGGCGTTGACTGGCCAAACCAGCAGCCTGATGCCTGCGGCCAAGAATGTGGTTCCCGAGACCCATAATCATCATCCAGAGCCCCATCGTCAGTCCGATACCAGCAACAGCGAGCGGCGCGACACGAGCGAGCACATTGACCACGGATGAAAACCCCAGAGCCACTGGCAGTCCTCCTTGCAAAAAGGCGTCTGTGAAGCGCATTTGCTCGACAGCCAGCGTCGATGCGTCTCTTGGCAGGGCTCCGCATTGCACGCGCAAGGCATCGGCTGTTTCAGGGGTTCCGCCGCAAACCGATGCAAGCCCGAGACGAATGCTTTCCAGCAAGCCCGCAGGTGGGCGATTGATGGAGGCTCCTACAAATTGCTTGGCAGCCGCTTCAATCGCATAGCCGCCAGAAGCAATCAGAACGAGGGGGAGCAGACAGGTGGCTATCATCGCCATCAGTCCAACGCTTTTTCGTCTGATCGCTATTGCAGGAGAAAGACTGATTGCAATCGCCGCCGTTAAACCCGCTGAAACAGCAACAATGCCCAGGTGTGACGGAGCAAAAACCGCAGCCAGCGAAGGCCATTCCATAGGAAAGAGTCCCTTGGTCAAGCCCCATTTCATGCGCAGTTCAGAGATCACGGTCAAGGTCAGCATATCGCTGAAGCCAGGCAATGGCGGCGCGCCAAATGCGTTGAAGCCGATACCCGAGATGATCACGAGACCAGCGAGGGAAACCACGAGCAGCATGCACGACAGCATCAGCCCGCCATAGGCACCGCCAAGAAGAACGGCAAGAAAGGGCAGCACCAGCGCATAGATCAGGGCCTCTTCACCACTCTTTCCAAAGACATGGGCAAGCCCCTCAAGCACGGTTTGCAGGGAAAGTAGAGCCAGAATCCCCCCTGCTATGATCAAGGCAACGCCCAGGACGAAGTGGATAAAGCGGGGATATCCACCATGCATCTTCAGACGCTGCGAAGGTCCTGTCCGCCATCGTCGCGCCATGAGATGCGCCCCGAAAAGACCGATCAGCGCACCGGCAAAGGCCGAGAAAGGTTCAGGGTTCAGCGATCCGCCGTGAACAGAAACCCCGCCATAAGCAGAGAAAATCATACCCGTGATAATGAAACCCAGCAGGAGGCCAGGGAAAAAGCGGGATTGTAATTCTTCCCCTCCGAAAAATACGGGCTCGGAGGCCGCCCGGCTCATCAGGACCGCAAGGACCACTACCAGTCCAAGCACGGCAAAGCTCAGTGGCTGGGTCCAGGAGGACGGCAAGCCGCTGCGCTCGGCGGCAAGCAGCAGGCAAAGGACCACCGCGATGAAACAGGCAAAGCCCGCAAAAGGCAAACCACGAGAGCCCGACCGAGACGTGCTGTTCATATTACCAATTCCATTCAACGCACTATTGCTTGCATCCCGCTTCTGTAGTGGTCAATGATGCAGATGAAATTCAAGAGCAATGATCGCATAAAGATCAGCCGCGCCTGACGGGAAGCAAATGGCAAGCCACGAAGTCCATATCCTGATTGCAGATGATCACCCCCTGTTTCGCGGAGCATTGAAACAGGCTGTAAGTGCTGCGGTCGAAGGTGCCGTGATGACGGAAGCCGGAACCTTCGATGAGGCAAACAAGGTGCTTGCCGCTGGTGAAAGTATCGATCTGATCCTGCTTGATCTCAACATGCCAGGTATGCAGGGCTTTTCTGGCCTGGTCTATTTGCGCGCAACCTATCCGCAAGTTCCGGTACTGGTTGTATCAGCCAATGACGGTTTGCAGGTGATGCACCGCTGTCTTGAATTCGGGGCTGCTGGCTTCCTGCCAAAGACCCAGGGAATCGATATCATGCGCGACGCCATTACCACGGTTCTGTCCGGCAATTCCTGGATGCCGCCTGATTTTGATGCTTCAGCCCCCGCCGACAGGGAAGCGACTGAACTCGTTAAACGCCTGACAAGCCTCACACCCCAGCAAGTACGGGTGCTGATGATGCTCTCGGAAGGGTTGCTCAACAAGCAGATTGCTTATGCGCTTGATGTCTCGGAGGCGACGGTGAAGGCGCATGTCTCGGCCATCCTGACAAAGCTGAATGTTGACAGCCGCACACAGGCCGTCATTGCAGCCTCAAAGATTGACGGCGGCCAATGGCAGCCAGCGCTGCCTTCAACCTGAAATAAGGGATGCCGGATGGCGCACAGGATCCACGCATGAATACTCTTTTCCTGCGCTGTCAAACCGGTCATTGAATCCTGATGTTCGAAACACTCGCCATCGTTCTTCCCATCTTTATCGTCATCGCTTTTGGCTTTGGAGCAGCGAAGACCGGCTTGCTTGGCAACCGTGTCAGTGAGGGCTTGTCCGATTTCGTTTTTGTTATCGCGATCCCGGTGCTGTTGTTTCGCACCATGGCGACAGCAACAATTCCCGAAGTGCAGCCATGGTTCTATTGGCTTGCGTATTTTTCCGCACTGGCCTGTGTCTGGGCCATCACCATGGCGGTGGGGCGAAAGATCTTCGGTCTTGCGGGACAGGAACTGCCGATTGCGGGCTTTACTGCGGTACAGGCAAATACGGTTTTCATCGGTATTCCGCTCGTTTTGCGGGCGTATGGCGATGCCGGTGCAGTTCCGCTGTTTCTGCTGATCGCGATCCATCTGCCGATCACCATGAGTGTAGCCACCCTGCTGGTGGAACGGGCGGATAACCAGGGCAATATCTGGACCGGCATGCTGAAAAAACTGGCGGCTCATCCCATCCTGATCGGCATCCTGTGTGGCATTGTATTTCGCTTCAGTGGCCTGACCATGCCCGATGCCGTATCCGCTGCCACCAAGCTTCTAGGGGAATCCGCCGCTCCAACGGCGCTCTTTGCGCTTGGCATGACCCTGTGCCGCTACGGACTTTCCGCCCCGATGCCGCAGGTCGCGGCCCTGTGCTTTCTCAAGCTCATGGTACAACCTGCGCTCGTCTACCTTCTGGCCTTTCATGTGTTTCCGATGCCGCCGGTCTGGGCTGCTGTTGCCGTTCTGTTTGCGGCCTGCCCCAGCGGCGTGAATGCCTTTCTGCTGGCGGAGCGCTACAAGGTCGGCATCTCTCTGGCCTCCAGCACCATTGCTGTCTCCACAATCCTTGCCGTCGTCACAACCACGGGCTGGCTCTGGCTGGTCTCTGGCGTCAGATGATACAATGCTCCGTACCATGCAAAAATTGATCGAAACCGATACTGATATTGCCGAAGGCGTAGCTGCTCTTCATGCCGAATGCGAGGTGATGCGTCGCATCATCCCGCTCACCGGTGCGCCGCCTTTGCGCCGTCAGCGCTATGGCCTTGATGGCCTCTGCTGGATCGTGATCGGCCAGCAGGTCTCGGTCGCCGCCGGCAATGCCATCTGGAACAAGCTTGTCACCAATTTTCCGGAGCGTTCGCCCGAAGTCTTCCTGACCGCGACCGATGCGGCCATGCGCGCATCCGGCCTTTCGGCACCGAAAATCCGCACGATCCGCGCCATCTCGGAAGCCATGGCGGAGAATGCGCTTGATCTCGATGCGCTGGCCGCTCTCTCGGCTGATGAGGCCAAGCAGATCATGGTCAGGATAAAAGGCATCGGCCCCTGGACCGCCGATGTCTATCTGATGTTCTGTCTGGGCCATGCCGATGCTTTTGCCCCGGGCGACCTTGCCTTGCAGGAAGCCATCCGCCTCGCCTTCCGGCTGGACGACCGCCCCACGGACCGCGAAGCTGGCCTTATTGCCGAGCGCTGGCGGCCCTGGCGTGCGGTCGCGGCGCGCATCCTCTGGGCCTATTATAAGATAGCGAAAGAGCGCGAGGGCGTTGGCCTCTGAGCTTGACGCTGCTATCAGCCACCTCTTCAGCAGGAGTAGACCCATGATCGACGGACCCCGTCTCGCGCCGCAATCGGGCATAGCGAAACAACTCGTGGTGTTTCTCCACGGCTACGGGGCCGATGGCAACGACCTCATCGGTATTGGCAAGCAATGGGCGCCGCTGTTGCCGGATGCGGTTTTCGTGTCCCCTCATGCGCCTGCCCCCTGCGCCCAGAGCCCGATGGGCCGCGAGTGGTTCGGCCTCACCTTCCGCGATCCGAATGAAACCTGGGACGGAGTCGTCAAGGCACGACCCGCACTCGACGCTTTCCTCGATGCCGAGTTGAAGCGCCACGGCCTGAGTGATGACAGGATGGCGCTGGTCGGCTTTTCGCAGGGCACGATGATGGCGCTGCACACGGGCCTGCGTCGCAAACATGCACCCGCTGCCATCGTCGGCTATTCCGGCATGATGGCCGGTGTCGAGCATCTCAAGGCCGAGGCAACCGTCAAGCCGCCCGTGCTGCTGATCCATGGAGATCAGGACGAGGTGATTCCGGTGCAGGCCCTATTCCAGGCGGCGCAAACGTTGGGCGATGCAGATATCCCGGCGGAATGGCACATCTCGGCCGGCATAGGCCACGGCATCGACGGCGACGGCCTCATGCATGGTGTCAGCTTCATGGCGAAGGCGTTTTCTCACTCATCGAAGAGTTTAAGCGAACGCTCTTCAAGATGAGCGGTTCTGACAGTTTCATTTGAGAATACACCGCCGACCCGAGACCTAGCGGGCCGGCGGCGCAAAAGATGTAGGATAATCAGAATAGTTCGCGAGGAGTCTTTTCCACAATCTTCGGCCAGTTGTCGTTGGCCTTGGCAGCATTACCGGCAGGGTCTTTCAGGAAGCCGTCCAGAGCAGCCTTGTATGAGAAAACAGCAAGCTTACCGTCTGCAACCCGGAAAAGATTGGGATCGCCATCAAGTTTTCTGCCGCCTGCAACACCTTGCTGGCAGAAACCGCCATGTAGCGGAGCATATTTAGCAGGATCAGCCCTGAACGTCTTGAGATTTTCCTCGGAGGAAAAGCGATAAATCGCGCCTTCATGTTCGGCAGAGAATTTTTCCTGCCCAAGCACTGGTTTGCCCACCGTGAAATACGCCACAGGATCATGGCTCTGTAGCGCAATCCTGGAGGCTGTAACGTTAATCGGTGCCTTTGACGTAATATCATAGGCCTGCGCAGACAGCAGACTGCCAGCCAGAAATGGAATGATCGACGCCACAGCGGCAATTGTCGTACCGCGACGCAAGCGTGAGAAAGTCTGAGAATAAGCTGACATAGTAATCCTCCGGTATGATGAGCCCCATGGCGAGGCCAAGGGCAGGACCAGCCGCGTGCCGGTCCACATCCTTCATTCGTCAGCAAGAAAGCAATGGTTACAGCTGTTGAGAAAAAATTGCTGGCGCAGCTTACCAGCGCAAAAAACGGGGTCCAAGGGCCGCACCGAGCCCAGCCGACACCAAAATCCCGACACTATACCACACAGCCACAAAGCTGATGGACTGCTCGACACAGGACAGGGCGTAGCCAGCCGCTCCAACCGAGCCAGCAAGCAGCCCGCTCACCAAGCCGACCCAGCGCAGCTCCGTTGGCGCAAAACGCTTCATCAGATGAAAAAGAGCTCCAAGCGTAGGAAGGGACAGCAGAGGGATAACCCAAGGGCAGATCAGCGCGGTTTTTCCCATAAGTGCGGTCAAACGCTCCTCAGGGGGGAGGCTGAAAACCGACAATGCACCAGCAAGCGCCACGAACAGAACAACAAGAAAAACCGCCCGGAAAGCAGGAACAATGCGCTTGCCCGGAAAAGCCAGCAAGTAGAAAAGCCATGCGCTGCTCGAAGCAAGCGCCATCGTATAAAACAGCTTCGTCCAGAGTGCCGCGCCTGTCCACATCGCTTCGGGCACCAGTCCCCGAACGCCGAGAGACAGTACCGAACATAATATCAATCCCGCGCACAGAACCAGCGTGAGATCGCGACCAATGTCCAGCTTTGTGGTTGGTCCAGCGCCGCTTGCGAGGCGGAGGATAAGCTCATCAGTCTTCATGTCAGTGTCGATACCCGTTCAG
>JANNRX010000134.1:0-12841 GCA_031401875.1 Hyphomicrobiales bacterium
GTGCCCGCCCACAAGCGGTGTGTTGGCGGCATCCAGCGTGGCACGCGCGCCCGAAAGCAACTGGAACAGCGCTTCGGATGTCTTGGCGGAGGTGCCAAAGGGCAGAACAGCCAGCGCCAGAGCGTGATGGGGCACGCCGCCCATGGCAAAGATATCATTCAGGGCGTGGTTTGCGGCGATCCGCCCGAACAGATAGGCATCATCGATGAAGGCGCGGAACTGATCGACGCTGGTGATCATATCCGCATTCTTGCTCCAGCGGACCACGGCCGCATCATCGGGTGCGTCGAGGCCGACAAGAATATCGCGATTGGGCGGCAAAGGATCGAGCCTGGCCAGAGCCTGCGCCAGTGGCACGGGCCCAACCTTGGCCGCGCAACCACCGCAGCGCATGTCAGTGTCGTCTGGATCGGGCGTCAGTTCCGGAACTTTGAAGCGCTCCATGAAGGCCTGGTCGATGCGGTCCTTGAGGCGCCACACCCATTGCCCTTCAACAGCGAAAAAACGGCCCCTGCTCGCAATTGCCCGTCCATGGCCTGTGCGCAGAATGGAGAGATAGTCTTTCTGCGGCTTGTACGGCTTCAAGGCAGCACCACGCGCTGCGGCCAACAGGTTCCGGCCAAGCACGGCTCCTTGCCGCACGGCAAAAACGCCGGCTCTGGGGCGCGGATCCTCTGTCATGGTCGCGCAATCGCCCGCTGCGAAGAGACTATCGTCGCCCATGACCTGTAATGTCTGTGTGATGGCAATTCCGCCATTGGCTGCTTTGGGAAGGTCCGTCCGGGTCAAACATTCCGGCAGTTTTGCGTGGGTCGAGACAAAGGGGACATCGATGGCAAGACGTCTGCCGCTGGCGCAGATGACTGCTCCTGGCTCGATGGCCACGGCCCTGTCCCTGTCGATGACGGTAATGCCCGCTGCCGCAAGTGCCTGGGCCGCACGCTTCTGCGCTCCCGTGTTGAGCAAGGGGGCGAGCCCACCGCCTGCGAACAGCGTGATTTCGACGCCGTGCTGGCTGAGCGCATTGTTTCTGTCCTTGAGAGCAAGTGCAAGCTCGATGCCTGCAGCGCCGCCGCCAATGACCGCGAGTCGTGCGGCCCTTGGAAAACGACGCACTGCCATCTCCGCTTTGTGCAGGCGCTCCAGAATGCCCGCGATGGGCTTGACCGGAACGGCATGCTCCGCAGCGCCATTGATCGAGGCCATATCGGGCGTGATGCCAATGTTGAACGAGGCGATATCATAGGCAATGGGTGGACGATCATGCAGCAGAATGCGCTTGTTCTGTCTATCGATGCCGGTGGCAGAAGCGTGGATCAGCCGGGTTCCGGTGGCGCGTGCAAGCCGTGCGATATCAATATGGATGTCATCAGGTGCATAATCACCCGCAATGCAACCCGGCAGCATACCGGAATAAGGCGCTTGCAGCCGATCCGTGATGATCGTCAGCCGCAGGCCGGACGGAGAGGCCATGCCAAAGGCCTGCAACACCTGAACATGCGCGTGGCCCGCTCCCACAAGCACGATATCGGTTTTCACAGGGCCGGGAACAGACAATTTCATGCGCGTTGGATACGCCAAACAAGTGGCAAGCAAAAGCCTGCGCTGTTCACCAATGCGCTATTTCACGCTCTCGCCGGGATAGACGCCCCAGAGGCGCTCCTGCTGTAGCCAGCCGTCAAAACCTGCGCCCGATATGCGGCACCAGCGGCCTGTGCATTGTTCAATCATGCCAATCACGCCGGGTTGAAGGCGTGCTGCCACTTCGGAGCCGGCGCTGTCACGCACATAAATCGCGATATCCGGCTCTTTCAGCTTTGGGTTGATCTGGGCCGTGCGGCGGCCCGAAAGCCTTGAGTGAAACACCCAGCCATCATCGCCTTCCGAATCGCGCACCCGGCGCCAGTTTTCGAATTCGGCAATGATCTCGACAGGAACGCCTTCTTTCTTGAAGACCCATTTGATCCGGTGGTCCTTGCTTGGACCTTCGCGCATCGGTGTGTCAGAAGGCTTCAGGCTCACGAATCGGGGCACGGGAAGGCCTGACACGGACCCCGTCGTTTCCTGTGCCGAAACTGCGGATGAAAACAAGCCGCAGAAAAGGGCCGCACCAACCAGACCAACCAAAGAAACGCGCAACGCTATGCTCCCAACTGCTTCTGCAGCAAACCATCGCTTGAAATTGCACCGGAATTCGACGCAACCAAGGCAAACTTGCCCTGACTGTTCTTGTGCTGGCGCATGTCTTTGCTACACCGTTGGTGATAGAGCTGTGAAGTACGCTCTGACAGTTCGAACGGTTGTCGCAGGGCTCCCTTAACGCTGTATGAAAATTTGAATGATTTGACCTGATATGCGTGAGCAGAAACACAACAACGATGCCTTATCGTAAATCAAACGTTATAGTGACCCGTCAGTTGCCTGCTTTGGTCGAAAGCCGCATGCGCGAGCTGTTCAATGCGCGGTTCAATGAAACCGACCAGCCAATGGATGCTGAGGCACTCAAGCAGGCCGTGGCTGAAGCCGATGTTCTGGTTCCAACCGTTACTGATCGCATTGATGCCGAGGTGATCGCGGCCGCGGGTCCGCAACTCAAACTCATCGCAAGCTTTGGCAATGGCGTTGATAACATCGATGTCAAGGCGGCCTATGCAAAGGGAATAACGGTCACCAACACACCGGGCGTTCTCACGGAAGATATGGCTGATTTTGCCATGGCACTGATTGTAGCGGTGTCGCGCCGGTTTGTTGATGGC
Source organism: Hyphomicrobiales bacterium (assembly GCA_031401875.1). GTDB lineage: Bacteria > Pseudomonadota > Alphaproteobacteria > Rhizobiales > Beijerinckiaceae > JADCCX01. The sequence goes on from JANNRX010000134.1 coordinate 2,757, forward strand.
TCGCGCGCAGTCACAGACGGCAGTTTCAAGGGCTGGTCACCGGGATGGATGCTTGGCCAGCGCATCTCCGGCAAAAAGCTTGGCATCGTGGGGCTTGGTCGCATCGGCTATGCGCTGGCCAAACGCGCCAAGGCTTTCGGGCTTCAGATCCATTATCACAACCGTCGGCCGGCAGCAGCGCGCTTCGAACAGGAGCTGGAAGCAACCTATTGGGACAGCCTCGACCGCATGCTGACGCGCATGGATATTGTCTCGGTGAATTGCCCGCATACACCGGCGACATTCCATCTCCTGTCAGGCCGCAGGCTGAAACTGCTCCAGCCGCATGCCATTCTCATCAATACGGCGCGTGGTGAAATCATTGACGAGGATGCCTTGGCCGACATGCTGGAGAAAAACCTGCTGTTTGGTGCCGGGCTCGATGTTTTCGAACATGAGCCGCATATCAATTCGCGCCTGTTGAAGCTTGCGGAGCATGGCAAAGTGGTGCTTTTGCCGCATATGGGCTCTTCCACCCTCGAAAGCCGCATCGAGATGGGAGAGAAGGTCATCATCAATGTGAAGACCTTTTCGGATGGTCACCGCCCGCCCGACAGGGTCCTGCCAGGGATTGATTGAGGCTACAGCGCCAGCGCTGTTGTCGCCTTGATATGCTCCATGGCAAAGCGGGAACTGACATTCTTCAACGGTACAGCCGTGATCAGTGATTTATAGAAAGCATCATACGCCGCCATATCAGCGACAACCACCTTGAGCATGTAATCGATGTCACCAGCCATACGGTAGACCTCGATCACCTCCGAACGCTTTGTCAGAGCATCGGTGAAACGCCTGAGCCATTCGGCGGAATGCTCGGCTGCCTCGACAGCCACGAAAACCGTGAGGCCAAGGCCAACTTTCTGGGGGTCAACCAGGGCCACGCGTCTGGTCAGAACGCCATCCGCTTCCAGGCGTTGCACGCGTTTCCAGCACGGGGTCTGGGAAAGACCGGCTTTCTTGGCGAGTTCTGCGAGAGGAATATCGCCACGCTCCTGCAGGGCATTCAGGATGCGGCGATCAATGGCATCAAGCTTGTAGGCCGTTTTGCCATCCTCCGGCTTGTTGCCCTCATTCATGCAACATCTTTCAGAAACTGCGATGTGGCGGCAGCTGTCAGAACAGCGGCATCACATTCTTTCAGGGCATCGCCGATCATCACAAGGGTGGGGCCTTGCAGGTCCTGATGCTGCAATGCTTCCGCCAGGGTTGCGATTTCCGCCATGATGACAGTCTGATCGGGCCGCGTTGCATTGGCAATGGCAAGCGCCGGCGTCGAGCCTGGCAGGCCCGCTGCAATGGCATATGCCGCAAAACTGGCGAGGGTCGCCTTTGGCATATAGAGCGCTGTCGTGACGTTCGGATTGGCCATGGCGGGCCAGTCGATATCATCCGGCAATTGGCCATTGCGGGCATGTCCCGTGACAAACTGAAGCCGTCGCGCATGGTCCCGGTGGGTCAGCGAGAAACCAAGTGCCGCTGCCGCGCCCTGTACGGTGGAGATTCCCGGAACGATGGTGATTGGAAGCCCGGCATCCCGCGCCGCAGTGAGTTCCTCGCCAGCACGGCCAAAGATACCGGGGTCACCACTTTTGAGCCGCACAACATGCTTGCCCTGGCTTGCCAGCTTGACCATCAGCCCGTTGATGTCTTCCTGTTTGCAGGAAGGGCCATGGCCTTTCTTGCCCACGAGCATGCGGCCTGCTTCGCGGCGTGCAAAATCCAGCACGTCCGACGACACCAGATCATCGTAGAGAATAACGTCGGCACTCTGGAGAGCGCGTACTGCTTTCAAGGTCAGCAATTCGGCATCGCCGGGGCCAGCACCGACCAGCGTGATGCGGCCATGCTGCGGTTCTGCTTTTTCAGCACGGATTCTGGAGATCAGCTGATCCCGCTCGGCCTCGGTGGGAGGCGTTTCCGGGCGGCTGAAAGCCAGTGCTGCGAAGCGTTCCCAGAAACTGCGGCGCAAGGCAAAAGGCAGATCAAGCGCCATCACGCGTTTGCGCCATGCCACTGCGGTTGTAGCCCAATCGGCAAAGCTTGCGGGCAGCATGGCTTCAATACGAGCACGGATTGCCTGGCCGAAAACCGGCGCCGCACCGTCCGTCGAGATGCCGATGATGAGGGGAGAGCGGTTGACGATGGAGCCAAACTGGAAATCACAGAAGGCCGGTTTGTCGATGACATTGGCCAGAACGCCAGCTGCATGAACGGCATCGACAAAAGCTTGCGCCTCTTCGTCACTTTGCGCTTCGGCAATGGCAAGGGCCGAGCCAGCAATATCTTCTGGCTGCACAGGCAGATGCAGGGTCACCACATGGGCACCGGCCGCCGCAAAAAGCTCCGCTTTCCAGCGGGCACCCTCGCTGTCTCCTGCGACAACGACTTTCTTGCCCTGAAGATCATGAAACAGCGGCAGTTTCGCCAGAGGTGCAATGCGCCGCGGTTCCGTGGATACGGGCTGGCGGCGACGCGAATTCATCGAATGACCTCTTGCTTGACAGAAACAGGTGCCACGCTAGCAGCTTTTTCAGCGGGTGCCATCTGAATCCACACGAGTGCCAGCAAAACGAGAATTGCCTTGAAGGCCACATCAACCCAAAAATCAGAACGAATTCCGCTCATATTCCTGCTCCTTGTGTGCTGCTTGAACCATCGGCACGGGCCTCTTTCAGGCCAAAACGGCTACGCGCCCACAGCCGCTCATGGCCGTAATAGAGAAAGATCTTGGTCAAGATTTCAGTGACACTGATGGCCGCCGCAACTTTGGCGCTGGCCGTGAAGAGGTACGACAGCAGGAAGGTATCGGCGCTTCCTGTTGCTCGCCATGTCATCGCTTTGACCAAGCTGCGTTTGGGGTGCTCCCCACCGCCACTCAGCCAGCGCCTGATACGGCTCTCCGGCAGCGGCAGGGCGGAAACAGTTTCTTCCGTTGCGGGTTGCACCAGGCCGAGTGCCACTGTTTCATGGGAAAGCTTGTCGATCAGGATAAAGGCACCAAGTTCACGGTCAGCGGCATAATCCAGCGCCACGACGGGGCGATCCACAGCGATCTCCACGCTGGCGATCCCGTTCATCTCAAGGCCCGTGACAGGTTGCGGATCAAGTGTCGCGATATCAAGGCCATGATACAGCGTGTCGATGCGGGCATTTGTCTCGCTCGCTGCAAGCTTGAGGATGTAATCACGGCCGGGGGCCAGCGGATTGGCAGACATCCACAGCAGGCGGGCAGAAAACCTGTGTCTCGGCTTGGCAATATCATGGGCTGCTACGATGAAATCACCGCGTGACACATCAACCTCATCCTGAAGCGTCAGGGTCAGGGCCTCGCCCGTGCGTGCACTGATCCGGTCGCTGTCACCACCGACGATGCGGGCGATGCGGGTCAGACGCCCTGACGGGAGTATCCGCACGGCATCACCGGCCTGTGCTTCGCCGCCACTGACCCAGCCTGAAAATCCGCGAAAATCTGCGGAAGGCCGGTTGACCCATTGCACGGCAAACCGGAATGGCAGCGTGTGGTTGCCTTTGGGTTCGACATTTTCAAGATAGTCAAGCAACGTCGGCCCGGCATACCAGGGCATCGCGGCGGAGCGTTCCACGACATTGTCACCATCCCGCGCGGCCAGTGGAATGGCCGTGATATCCGCAAACTTCAGGGATGCGGCGACCTCGCGGTATTCCGCCACGATGTGGTCGAAGGCGGTTTTGTTACGGTCCACCAGATCCATCTTGTTGATGGCGAGCACGATATGCCGAACGCCCAGCATCGAAACGATCGCTGAATGCCGGCGTGTCTGCGGCAGGATGCCCTTGCGGGCATCAACGAGGATAATGGCGACATCCGCCGTTGAAGCGCCTGTCGCCATGTTGCGGGTGTATTGTTCGTGTCCTGGCGTATCCGCAACAATGAAGCTGCGCTTGCCGGTTGCAAAATACCGATAGGCGACATCGATGGTGATGCCCTGCTCCCGCTCGGCAGCAAGCCCGTCCACCAGCAGCGCGAAATCAAGATTTGCGCCCTGGGTACCGAACTTGCGGGAATCCTTGTCGAGTGTGGCCAGTTGATCCTCCGGGATCTGGCCGACGTCATGCAGCAGGCGTCCGATCAGCGTGGATTTGCCGTCATCGACCGAGCCGCAGGTGATGAAGCGCAGCAAATTGCGACCGGGCACCGAGAGGCCTGGCGCATTATCCTGCGGCAGAGGCGCTATCAGATGTGTCAGAAGGGTCTTGGCGACGGACATCAGAAATACCCTTCCTGCTTTTTTTGCTCCATGGAGGCATTGCCATCATGGTCGATGATGCGGCCTTGCCGTTCTGAAGAGCGTGAGCCCTTCATTTCATCGATGATCGCTTCAAGCGAGGTGGCCTGGCTCTCGACAGCCCCCGTCAGCGGATAGCAGCCGAGTGTCCTGAAGCGGACCATTCGGGTTTCGACAACCTCACCGGGGGCGAGTTCCATGCGCTCATCGTCACGCATGATGAGGGCTCCGTCGCGGTTGACCACCGGGCGGAGGGCAGCAAAATAAAGCGGTACAACCGGGATGTTCTCCTTGGCGACATAGGCCCAGACATCGGCTTCGGTCCAGTTGGAGAGAGGAAAAATACGAAAGCTTTCGCCCTGGCGCTTCCTGGTATTGAACAGACGCCAGGGTTCAGGGCGCTGGTTCTTGGGGTCCCAGCGGTGTCCCTGCGAACGCAGTGAGAAGACGCGTTCCTTGGCACGGGATTTCTCCTCGTCACGGCGTGCACCACCGAAGGCCGCATCAAAACCATGCAGATCAAGCGCCTGCTTCAACCCCTCGGTCTTCATCACATCGGTATGGAGCCTCGACCCCGAGGTGAAAGGATTGATGCCCTGCTTCGCGCCATTCTCATTGACATGGACGATCAGCCTGAGACCCAGCTCCGCCACGCGCTGATCCCGAAAGCTGATCATCTCGCGGAACTTCCACAATGTATCGACGTGCATCAGCGGGAATGGCGGCTTGGCGGGATAGAACGCCTTCATCGCCAGATGCAGCATGACGGCTGAATCCTTGCCAATTGAATAGAGCATGACAGGGTTGTCGCAGGTCGCCACAACCTCGCGGATGATCATGATGGCCTCTGCTTCGAGCTTTTCAAGATGGGTCAGCTGAATCATGATGCGACCCTCACGGGTGATGCAATGCGAACAAGGTGGCCGTCCGGACCAACATGCAGGCCGCATTCCTTCGAGGCCGCGGCCTCACTCTCCCACCACCAGCGGCCTGCCCGTTCAGGCTCACCGGGTGCGAGAGCCCTCGTGCAGGGCGCGCAGCCGATGGAAGCAAAGCCTCGGGCATGCAGCGTGTTCAGAGGCACAGCATGCTTCTGAGCAAAATCAAGAGCCTGATCGCGGCTCCAGTCGATCAGCGGATTGAGCTTCAGGAGGCCGCGCGCAGTGTCCTGGCTCAGCAATGCCGTATCACCACGCGCCTGCGACTGATCGGCGCGAAGACCCGCAATCCATCCCGATGCATTGCTCAAAAGCCGGTTGAGTGGCTCGATCTTGCGGATGTGGCAGCAGGCCTTGCGGGCCTCAATGCTGGCGTAAAAACCGTTTGGCCCCTGCGTGATGACCAGGGCCTCCAGCGCCGGGCGCTCGGGGATCATCGCCTTGATGCGGATGCCGTAACGCTCTTCGGTTTCTGCCCAGACAGTATAGGTTTCGGAAAACAGGCGGCCCGTGTCCAGTGTCGCAATCTCGATGTCGAGATTCTGCGTCGCGATCCAGTGCGTCAAGATCTGATCTTCCAGCCCTAGGCTGGTGGTGAAGACCATGCGACCGGCAACAGCCCCACGGAATGCGGCAAGACGTTCTGCAGGCGACAGCGGCATCAGCCGTGATTGCAAAAGTTCAGTCATGTTGCGAAGCTGCCGCAGTACGGCGCTGATCAAGGATAGAGCTCTTGCCCTCATAGCCCCGCTGATACACAGCGCTGAAGGATTGCGCGGCTTTCAGCCAATGCGCGACGGGCTGTCTTGCAGCCAGTGCCTCGGGCAGCTCGATTTCATCAAAGCCGCAGGAAAGCGCATAAGCAAACTGGTCAGCAATGAGCGGGCCCGTTGCGCGCAGTCGACCAGTGAAGCCGGCACGACGCAGGCGTTTCGCCAGGGTAAACCCACGGCCATCGTTATACGCAGGAAATGCGATGGCAATGAGAGCAACGCGGCCCAGAACATCCGCAAGATCACTCACAACGGCGGTATTCGCCAGGCTGACGCCGATGCGCTGGTCGTTGCGCCGTGTCGCCAGGGTTTCGGCAAGCGCTTCAAGCGGCACGATGAGATGACCTGCTGTAGCACCAGGTTCACGCGTCCACTGTTCAGCAATTGTGCCATTGCGATCAATGAGCGGCATCGGATGTCTCCTCAACCTTGGCAAAAGCGGCACGGAACGGCGCAATGCCGATGCGGCGATAGGTATTGATAAACGGTTCACTCGCCTCGCGGTTGCCGAGATAGACGCCAACGATGGTCTCGATGGCATCGGGCACCTCATCCGCGCCAAGGCCCGGCCCCAGCCTCTCGCCAATCGCGGCCTTGTCCGTGGCGTCACCCCCGAGCGTGATCTGGTAGGATTCCTGGCCGCTTTTTTCGAGCCCGAGAATGCCGATATGGCCCATGTGATGATGACCGCAGGCATTGATGCAGCCCGAGATCTTGATGCCGAGCTCACCGATCAGCTTCTGCCGCACGGGATCAGCAAAGCGGTTCGAGATCGATTGCGCGATGGGGATCGAGCGGGCGGTGGCAAGCGCGCAATAATCAAGACCGGGGCAGGCGATGATGTCGGTGATCAGGCCCACATTGGCCGTGGCGAGGTCAGCCGTCCTGAGTGCCTTCCAGACATCGAACAGATCATCCAGCCGTATATTGGGGAGCACGATGTTCTGCTGATGGGTCACGCGCAACTCGGAAAAGGACCATTGCTCGGCGATATCGGCAAGCGCACGCATCTGGTCGCCCGTGGCGTCGCCCGGGATGCCACCAATCGGTTTCAGGGAGACTGTCAGAGCAGTGTAACCCGGCTGACGATGGGCAAAACTGTTGGACTCCACGAAGGCCGCAAATTCCGGATTGGCCTTCTTCTGTCTGTCAAGCGGTGCGGAAAACGGTTCCAGATCAGCGTAGTCTGGCGCAGCGAAATACGCTGCAATGCGGGCGAGTTCCGCTGGATCGGCGTTGATCGACGGGCCATCGAGTGCCGCGAATTCCTCTTCCACACGACGGGTAAATTCTTCTGCGCCGGTTTCATGCACGAGGATTTTGACCCGTGCCTTGTATTTGTTGTCGCGTCGTCCCTCGGCGTTATAAACCCGCATGATGGCTTCGAGATAGGCCAGCAGATCGGCCTTGGGCAGAAATGCACGCACGACCTTGCCGATCATCGGTGTGCGGCCCATGCCGCCACCCACGATGATGCGGTAGCCGATTTCGCCCGTCTGCTCATGCCGCACAATGCGGATGCCGATATCATGCGCAAGGATCACGGCGCGGTCTTCCGCAGCACCCGAGACGGCCACCTTGAACTTGCGCGGCAGATAGCTGAATTCGGGATGGGCGGTCGACCATTGCCGGATCAGTTCCGCTACCGGGCGCGGATCCTCGAGCTCATCGGCTGCGACACCGGCAAAATGATCCGCCGTGACATTGCGGATGCAATTGCCCGAGGTCTGGATGGCATGCATCTCGACATCGGCAAGGAGATCAAGAATCTCGGGAACATCCTTCAGCTTGGGCCAGTTGAATTGCAGGTTCTGCCGCGTGGTGAAATGGCCATAGCCCTTGTCAAAGCGGTCACCAATGAGTGCGAGCTGGCGCATCTGGCGCGATGACAGCGTGCCGTAGGGAATGGCAATCCTGAGCATATAGGCGTGGAGCTGGAGATAGAGGCCGTTCTTCAGCCGGAGCGGCTTGAACTCATCTTCCGTTATTGACCCGTCGAGACGGCGGGCGACCTGATCACGAAACTGCGCCACACGTTCACGCACAAAGCGCGCATCGAATTCATCATAGCGATACATGGTTATACTCTCCCCGTCTGGGCCTGCTTGCCCAGATCCAGACGGATGGTTGGACCGAGTGTCTTGATCTGTTCGCGAATATGGCGCGGCGTAATCCGGCCCCAGCTGTCGATGGCAACATCCACAAGCCCGGCGTCGACCACGCGATTGGTGGCCAACGCATGCGCCATGGCCTGTTCCAGCGTCGCTGCCGCATCATTGTTGGCGGCAACAGCGGCATCCACGAGATCAAGAGACCAGGTCTTGCCGGTCCAGAACACGATGTCGCCGTCCAGAAGATCATTGGCGAGAAGGATGACCGGCAGTGGCGGGCGTTTCACAGCGACACTCATCAGGCCGTCTCCGCCAGTGTCAGGGTCAACCCGTCCAGCGCATCCGACCAGATGATCTGGCAGGAAAGCCGTGAGGTCGGTTCCAGAACGGGAAGTTCATCCAGTTTCAACAGCTCATCGTCATTGGCCGCCTGCAACCGGTCCGCCCATTCCGGGGCGACAATCACATGGCAGGTGCCACAATCGCAGGCACCGCCACAGATGCCATCCACGCCGACATTCTGATCGCGCAGCAATTCCATGACGCGCCATCCCTCAGCCGTGTCGAGGCTGTGAAGCTGTCCATTCCGGTCAATGACCTTGAGTTTCGCCATCAGAGCCTCACGCTGCTTTTGATGCATTGTCCACATTGAGCCGCTTTTGCAGCTCGGAGGAGGAAGTGGTGTACTGGAAGCGCAGCTTTTCATCCGGCCGGGCCACCTTGAAGGCAGCATGGCTTGCCAGTGCCGATTCATGAAAGCCGGACAGGATCAACTTCAGCTTGCCAGGGTAATGGTTGATATCGCCAATGGCGAAGATGCCGGGTGTCGAGGTCTCGAAGCGCTCGGTATCCACCTTGATCTGTTTGCCATCCGCCAGATCAAGACCCCAGTCGGCAATCGGGCCAAGCTCGATGTTCAGGCCAAAGAAAGCAAGGAGCCGGTCAGCCGCGATGTCCTGAACGCCGTCGGTAGTCTTCAGCGTGACGGTGGAGAGTGTGCCATCCTCGCCAACAAGCGCTGCAAGCTCACCTTGCACAAAGCGAACGCGGCCCTCGCTCTCCAGTGCACGCATTGCAGCAACGGAAGCTGGAGCGGCGCGGAAGCGGTCATTCCGGTGAACAAGCGTGATTGATTTGGCCGTCTTTGCGAGTTCGAGGGTCCAGTCGAGCGCGCTGTCGCCTCCGCCGACAATGAGCACATCGCGGCCATTGAAAGCGGCCCTGTCTTTCACCGCATAAAACAGGCTCTTGCCCTCGTAGGTCTCAATCCCGGCAAGCTTGGGCTTGCGCGGGGTAAAAGAACCGGCACCGGCTGCGATAAAGACAGCCTTGGCAAAAATGATCTCATGATCCGCTGTTTCCAGCTTGAAGCCGCCACCAGGGACATCCCGCAAGGATTTCACTTGCGTTCCCAGCCGGAAGGCAGGCTCGAACGGGGCAATCTGCTCCATAAGCCGATCCGTCACGCCTTGCCCGGTGATCACCGGCCAGGCCGGAATGTCATAAATCGGTTTTTCAGGATAAAGTTCAGCACATTGGCCGCCTGGCTTGTCGAGCGTATCGATCAGCACAGCCTTCAGACCGAGCAAGCCAAGCTCGAAAACGGCGAAAAGCCCGACGGGCCCCGCGCCAATGATGGCGACATCTGTGTGAAGATCGGATTTCGGCATTGCAAGACAACCAGCTTGTTCAAGGTGATGTCTTATAATGGCTATAGATGTGAAATATTTCAATTCACAATCAAAATAAGGAAATTCTGTTTTTTACATCAGAAATGGAATTTTCCGGTTTTTGTGACGGCTAGGGTGTGTTGACAAACTGGACAGATGCTCGACACGAGGGATTTTGGTTCAGGGCAAAGGCGTTGTCTCGAACCAAACCGTCCGGTTTGGGAGAGAGAACGTCGAAGCCATGGGGCAAAATCGCCGCACCGCTTTGCGGTGAGATGAAAAAGGGCCG
>JANNRX010000135.1:0-2805 GCA_031401875.1 Hyphomicrobiales bacterium
GGTGCTGAGCGCAGGCGGCGCCATCAGCGCCTTGGTGCGTTCATAATTGGTGATCGTCACGGATTTTGCGGTCTGCGCCGACCTTGCAATGGTGCGTCGCCATTGCGGCATCGCGCCTTTGGGGCAGATGATCAGAACCTCGCTCTCCGGCATGGCAGCAACCGCAGTCCAGACCGACAGCGTCTTGCCGAGCCCGGTCAGGTCACCCAGCAGGAAGCCGGGGCGGCCAGCCTTGCGGGCAGCCAGAATGCGTTCAGATGCGACCTGCTGATCCGGGCGGGGCACATAAAACGCAGTCAATGCACGCGGTTCGGGATGATCATCACTGATAGCCGGGCTCATCTGCTTGATTGAATCCGGCAATACAGGTTGAATAAGAATTATCGGACAAGAAAATGCTGTGGCGTCCCGGATAGGACTCGAACCTATTACCTCAAGTTTAGGAAACTTGCGCTCTATCCTGATGAGCTACCGGGACTCACCACAAAATTGCCTTTAGCATAGAGCTCCGCTTTGGGGAACATCGCTGCTTTGGAAAAACCGTTGTGAGATTGCTTTGCCATCGCCTCATGCTCGGCAGCATCCTGCTGCTGGCGCTCACCGCACCTGCGCTTCCCCGTTGCGGGCCCGATAGCCTTGAGCAGGCGAAGCTGGAGAGTATCACGCCGGACGGGGATCTGATCCTTGCTGATTCGCGCAAGCTGCGGCTGGCGGGTCTTTTCCTTGGTGAGGCAAGCCTTTTTCTTGGTGAGGCAGGTCTGAAGGCGCGCTTGAAGCCCGGTGATGCTGTTGCTGTCGGCCTTCTGAGCGAGACAAAAGACCGCTGGTCACGCTATCCGGCCATTGTCTTCACGCTGTCCAGCTCTGGCGCACCGCAATGGCTTCAGGAAAGACTGCTGCGTGATGGCCAGGCCCTCGCCAGGCCCGAGGAATCCCTGGGCGATTGCTGGGTTTTGCTGAAGAATGCGGAAGCATCACGTCGCGTACAATCGCCAGAAAGAGCGCCGGAAGGTGGCCGTTTCGCGCGTATCGAAGGGCGCGTACTGCGCGTCAGCGAAGGCCGCTCGGCCCATTTCATTACCCTCTTTGATGCATCCAACACGCGCGTCACCGGGTTGATCCAGAAGAGGCATCTGAAGCGATTTTCAGATGCAGGCGTTGACGTGGCGCAACTTCGCAGCCACTTCATTCGTCTGAGAGGCGTGCTCAGCGTTCGGAACGCTTCCGTTATTCCTCTCATCATGGCTGACCAGATCGAGATCGTGCGTTGAAGATATCCGCTTCAAATCCAGGAATGCCGAAAGCCGCCGGGAGGGTCACGAAGACGGCTATCATGCTGGCCTCTTTCTTGACGCTGGCGGGTTGCGAAACATTTCTGCCAGCAATCGAGACGCCCAAACCACTGGACAAGCAGGCAATCACCCTGCCTCCCGCACCACCCAGAACAACTGCCCTTGATGCCATTGCCGCGCGTGAGCACCAGCGTCTGGTGGCGGCCTTCGGTGGAGAATACAAGGCTCCCGCCGTACAGACCGTGCTCAACACGATGCTGGAACGCCTTGGAAGTGCCACGGAACGTCCCTCGGAGAAGTATCAGGTCACCATCCTCAACTCACCCGTGGTCAACGCTTTCGCGCTACCAAACGGCAATATTTATCTGACCCGAGGTCTTCTGATTCTGGCCAATGACACGGCGGAGATCGCCTCAGTCGTTGCCCATGAAATGGCGCATATCATTACCCGCCATGCGGTCGACAGGCAGGAGCTGGAGCGCACCAACACGCTCGTTAATCGCGTCCGCTCCGATGTGTTGCAGGATCCTCGTGCCGCGAGCGCATTGAATGCGCAGGGCCGCGTTGCCATCGCCAGCTTCTCGCGCCAGCAGGAACTGGAAGCCGACGCGCTGAGTGTGCGGATCATCGCCCGTGCCGGGTTTGATCCCTATGGCGCGACACGGTTTCTGGATTCGCTTGGCCGCACGACGGCGATCCGTGCCGCTTTGCTGGGAGCCAATCCCAATGCGCAGAATCTGGACATCACGGCAACGCATCCGGCGGCACCCGAACGCATCCAGCTGGCGGTTCTTTCCGCCCGGCAGATCGGCGCGCCAGGCATCGGCGAGGCTGACCGCAACCGGTATTTGCAGGCTATTCAGGGCGTTGTCGTCGCTGATGATGCCTCACAGGGTTTTGTCAGAAACGGTGTTTTCAGCCATCCCCGGCTTGGGCTCTCCTTCAAGGCTCCTGAAGGATTTGTCATCGAAAACAGTCGCGATGCCGTGGTGGGCTTTTCGCCGGAGGGTGGCCGTGCCATGCGCTTCGACAAGGTCAATGTCGCGCCATCCACCAGCCTTGAGAGTTATGTCGGCAGCGGCCTCATCGACGGTGCCTCAGCCACTGGCGTCCAGACGCTGACGATCAGCGGCCTTCCCGCCGCCACCAGCCTGTCCCGCAGTGATGGCTGGAACTACCGCATCTTCGCCATCCGCAACGCTGATATGACCTTCCGCCTGACCTATGCGGCACGGGAATTGACGCCCGAGCTGGATGCTGCCTTCCGGAGCTCTGCCGACAGTTTCCGCCGCCTCAACGCGCAGGAAATCGCAAGCCTGAAGCCGCTGCGCATTGCGCTGGTGACCGCCAGTGCAGGCGATACTGTGGAAACCCTTTCCAGCCGCATGGGCCAGGATGAGCCTCGGGTAGAGCGTTTCCGCGTGCTCAACGGCCTGCAGGTCAGCGACCGCATTTTTGCAGGGCAGCGCTACAAGATCGTCAGCGAGTAATACCAAAAGACATAACCATTGTG
>JANNRX010000136.1:0-1948 GCA_031401875.1 Hyphomicrobiales bacterium
CGCTGTCGCGGGATAGCAGCGAGAGCGGCTCAGCGGCTGTTGGGTTGCGGCCTGAACAAATCGTATGGGCTCGGGGCTTCACGCGGTCCAAGCGCACCTTCACGTGTTGCCCTGAAAGCCGCATTGTCAGCTGGGCGACGAATGCCCGTTGGCGGGTCTGTCAGATACTCGCGCTTGGGCTCAACCCGTGAAATATTGCCGCTGTTATCCCTGGTTTCAGCATCCTTGCGGTCCAGTTGCCGCAACACTGCCACGCCGCCATAAAGATTACGCGGGGTATCCTCCGTGACCAGTTGCTGTGGTGTGGTTGGAACACCTTCACCGGGAATGCGACCGGCACGGATTTCTTCGAGCGACAACCGTCTTGTGGTTGGAGTGCTGTTGTTTCCCAGAATGCTATCGAAATTGCGCGGGGTACGGGCCTCTTCAGCCGCTTTCTTGCGTGCCAGAACATCAGGGTCCTGCGGCCATTGAGCATTGCGGCGCGAGGCGGTGGAATCTGAAGGGGGACGCAAATTCTGGTTTGGAGGCACCACAAGCGGCGCACGATCCCGGTATTCGATCGGCTCTTTTTCCTCGGCTGGAAGTCCGATGAGCGCACGCCCGAGGTCGAGCAGTCCTTGTGCCTGTACGGGCAGCACAGCCAATGAGCTGACCGCCACGATAAAGCCAGTCAAAGCCAGTTTCCGAAAATCCATCTCAATCCTCCTGACCGCGCGCAGATCCCATCCGCAAGCGGGAATCATGAATTATGAGAGACCGTCGCCGGTCCCGATGTGAAGCTGTCATACAGCAAAACAACAACACCGACAACGATGGCGGCATCGGCAATGTTGAAGACATACCAAGAGAAGCTACCCCAGAAGAAATGGGCAAAATCAAGGACGGCACCATAAATAATGCGGTCAATCGCATTTCCGAGTGCCCCGGCGGCAATCATGCCGAGCCCGAGGCAGAGCCATTTCTCACCGCTGCGCCAGGCACATATCGAAAGCCCCACAGTGGCGGCGAGCTTGAAGCCTGTCAGCGCCCAGCGCCCGAGTTCTGTCGATTGCTGGAAAAGCCCGTAGGAAATGCCGCGGTTCCACACCAGAATAAGATTAAAAAACGACGTTATTTCAATGGGTTGACGCGTTGCGATATCCACGGCGAAATAAAGCCACAGCTTCGAGGCTTGATCCAGCAGTAAAGTCACGACAAAAACCACAAGGAACAGGCGGCGGCTGGCACTCATAGGGAAAGACGCCCCAGCGCTTTCAACTCATCCAAAGCCTTGGCATCGCGCGCCGAGACATCCGGCCAGGCTGGATCGGAGCCCACGTCATCCGTGTAGCGCCATGACCGGGCGCATTTGCGGCCTGCCGCCTTGGCGAAGACGACGGCAACACCCTTGACCTGATCCGAGGTGAAGGCATCGGCAGGCGCCGCCCCCTCCGTCAGGGTGATGCCGGATGTGATGGCGACTTCCGCCATATCGACATCGGCCAACGCGGCCAGCAAATCAGGATCGGCAATATGAACGACAGGGGCCGCTTCGAGCGAAGAGCCGATGACCTTGGACGCGCGCTGGATTTCAAGCGCCCCCGTTATCACGGACCGGACATCGCGAATCCTGTCCCATTTTGCCGCCAGTGCATCATCACGGTGCATCGCGAGGCCTTCCGGGAAAGTCAGAAGATGCACACAATCGGCATCGCCCTTATTATACTCCGTCCAGGCTTCATCGGCTGTAAACACGAGAATTGGTGCCAGCCATTTGAGGATCGCATCGCAGATCCGGTCGATGGCGGTCAGCGCCGAACGACGCGCAAGCGAGGAAAGTGGCTCGCAATAAAGCGTGTCCTTGCGGATATCGAAGTAGAAGGCGGAAAGATCCGTGTTCATGAAGGTCGAAAGCGCCGAGACGACCTTCTTGTAATCGTAGCTCGCATAGGCCGCAGTCACCACG
>JANNRX010000137.1:0-3160 GCA_031401875.1 Hyphomicrobiales bacterium
CCTTCCGGTCGCTGGTGCCAGCATATCGCCCAAGGCAGTGGTTGCGGCATCCACGAGACGCGCCCGCCTGTGTGCCGTGCCTTCTGGTGCCAGTGGATCGAGAATCCGGATCTCGGCCCTGAGTGGAAGCCTGAAGTCGCAAAGTTCGTTCTGTCGATTTATCCCGGTACACATTCCCTGGCTGTGACCGTTGATCCGGCAACGCCCACCACGTGGCGGCAGGAACCCTATCTTTCCTCGTTGCGCCGCTGGGCCGCCGCCGCGCTGGAGGATGGGCATCAGGTGCTGGTGTTTAAGGGTGATGAGGTCACGGCTGTGTTGCCGGATCGTGAAGCCGTGTTGGGCAAGATCTTGCCCGGTGACAGACTGGTGACGCTGAGGCGTGGCATGGAATTCAACGTGGAGGTGCGGCGGTGAATGCGTCGCATCCAAAGCCTTGCCCCATGCGGGGAGCGCTATCGCATATGGTTTTGGTGTCATTCCGGGGCCATGCAGCGAAGCGGAGTGGAACCCGGAATCCAGCGCAAGGGTTCGCCGAAGGCGGCAAAATCATCGTGCAGAATACATTTTACGCTGGATTCCCGATCTCATGATCCGGCTGCGCCGGACATGGTCGGGAATGACAAGCCAAAAGCGATTCCCCCACAAGGGGGGAGGGCTTTGCGTCGGCGGGTTGCCATGACGGTTACCCCCCTCGCCCCCGGCCATATCGCGGAGAACATCGCCTTTTTCGCCCGCGCCTTGCGTGTGGCGGGCATTCCGGTTGGCCCGAAGACCGTACTAGACGCCGTTGAGGCCGTGCAGGCCGCAGGCATCGGTGGGCGCGAGGATCTCTACTGGACGTTGCATGCGGTCATCGTCACCAAACGCGATCAGTCGATCCTGTTTGATCAGGCTTTTCGGTTGTTCTGGCGCAGGCGCTCGCTGATCGAGAAGATGATCCAGCTGCTCTCGCCGTATTCGCCGCTGAAGCAGGAGAACCAGCAGCCCAAGCCCTTGTCGCGCGTAGCGGATGCGCTGTTTGGCAATGTGCGCGACCAGGAGATCAAGGAGAAGCCGCAGGTCGAGGTGGATGCCACCATGACCGTTTCGGATATCGAGGTCTTTCGCTCCAAGGATTTCGAGCAGATGACGGCCACCGAAATTGCCGACGCCAAGCGCGAGATCGCCAAGCTGGTGCTGCCGATGGACACGGTGCTGACGCGCCGCTTCGTCTCTCACTCTCGCGGGCCGCTGATCGATCCGTGCCGCACCTTGCGAGCCTCCATGCGCGGTGGCGGGGCGATCATCGACCTCAAGTTTCGCGCCCGCCAGCAGAAGCGCCCGCCCATTGTGGCCTTGTGCGATATCTCCGGCTCAATGGGGGATTACAGCCGCATCTTCCTGCATTTCCTGCATGCGCTCTCGAAATCTGGCCGGAAGGTGCATTCCTTCGTGTTCGCGACGGAGCTGACCAATGTCACGCGCCTGTTGAAAGCCAGCAAAGACCCCGAGATTGCGCTGGCCGAATGCGGCAAATCCGTGCGCGATTGGGACGGCGGCACGCGTATCTCGAAGACGATGGAGACGTTCAACAAGCGCTGGGCGCGCCGGGTTCTCTCAGGCGGTGCGGTAGTGCTGTTCATCTCGGACGGGCTGGAACGCCGCGTGACCGATGAACTGCATCAGGAGATGTCCCGGCTGCACCGCTCGGCGCGGCGCGTCATCTGGCTCAATCCGCTGCTGCGCTATGACGCCTTCGAGGCGAAAGCCTCCGGCATTCTGGCGCTGCTACCGCATGTGGACGAATTTCGCTCGATCCACTCGCTCAACTCCATGCGCGAGCTTTGCAAGGCGCTGGCGGCCGACAGCAGCCGCGAGGCTGATCCGAAGCGCTGGCTGAAGGCGGGTTGAGGGTTTTGCACATGCCGGACTCGTGCTAGAATAAGGTCATGAGCAAAACAGCCACCAAATCCAGCGAACGCAAAATGGAATACGTGGAGATAACGCAGGCCGAAGAGATGCCTGTGCTTTCGTCCAAAGAGACGGCGGAGTTGCTTCAGAGTCTCAAGGATGCCGAAGCGCGGCTGGCGAATGGCGAGGGAATTGTCTTCAAGCCCGGCGAATTTGGCCAGTGGATGCGCGAACGGATGAAAGAGTACAGGGGCAAGCGCAAGCGTGCCGTATGATGTTCAGTTCGATCCTGTCGCGCTCGACGAGATACATTCTTTTATGGCCTATCTTGCAGATTTTGATCCGGACGTGTCCGCTCGTTACGAAGCGCTTCTTGAGCAACTGATCGATAGCGATCTATCGGAATCCCCGCTCCGGTATTCATGGTTCTGGAAATCCGGGCCGCCTTATCGTGGTCGATTATTTCACGTTTCGCGACGCACAAAGTTCTGGATCATCTACAAGGTCGACGAGACACAACGGCGCGTCGATATTCTGCGCTTCTGGAATGCATCGCGCGATCCGACGAAGCTGAAACTTTAGAGGCCCCAATGATCACCACCGATGCCGATATTCTCTCCGAAGCCGAGGCGTGGAAACGTGCAGGTCGCGGCGTGGCGCTTGCCACCGTGGTCGAGACCTGGGGTTCTGCACCGCGTCCCGTGGGGTCGCATCTCGTGATCGATTCCGAGGGTAATTTTCTGGGTTCTGTGTCTGGCGGCTGCGTCGAGGGCGATGTCGTGACCGAGGCCATGGATGTGATCACAAGCGGCAAAGCGAAGACGCTTTCCTTCGGCGTGGCCGATGAAACAGCATGGCGCGTCGGCCTTTCCTGCGGCGGCAAGATCAGCGTCTATGTGGAGCCAATCTCTGTGGAAATTCCGGCGTGAAGCTCGATCTCCTGTCCCGCCTGAACGCCGAACGTGCCGCCCGCCGTGCTGCCGTGATCGTCACGGACATGGCCAGCGGTGAGGCGCGGCTGATCCGTGCCGCCGATCTGGCGACGCTGCCATTGGCGGGAACAGCTCTGGGCGAGGCCGTGGCCAGCGCCATCCGTCAAGGCAAGAGCGCGATGACGGAGGTGGACGGCGCGAAGCTCTTTCTCACGGTCTATGCGCCGCCGGTGAAGCTGGTGGTGACGGGTGCCGTGCATATCTCGCAGGCCATGGCTCCCATCGCCCGGACGCTTGGTCTCGACATGACGGTGGTCGATCCCCGCACCGCTTTC
>JANNRX010000138.1:0-2241 GCA_031401875.1 Hyphomicrobiales bacterium
GTCTTCGAATAACCGGTTCCCACTTATTCGCGACATGCTCTAGACTTATAGATTGCGTTCAGCCGGATATGACGATTGAGATCATACCCTCTTTTTCCGGACAGAGACCGCTCCTGCCGCATCCCTCGCATCGTCCACGAACTGCTGAAGGCGCAACTGGCTGAAGCCTCAATGGCCGGTGAATGGTCTCTCCAGGCCCGGATCAGCGCGGGGGCAACGTCAGAATGCCTTCTATCTGCACGCACGTGCCGGGCACGACTGCCTGTTTGCCGTTTCATAGAACCTCCTTGCATTCCTAATAAAGGATGATAATCCTATTATTGAAATGCAAAGGCACGCTCCGTCAAGAGGGTTGCCTCAAGGAGCCGTCATGAAACCCGATCCAACCATCGAAACACCGGAAAGCCGCAATGGCATAGAGGCAGGCAATCCATTGCTCTGGCTTTTCCGCCGCAAGGATAAATCCGGCCAAAGCATCATCGGCGCAGCAGCTTTCGCGGCGGGTGAGCGCCTCCGTTCGGATCTGACATTCTCGGGCATGCTGCCGAATGTCACGATGAACTGGTCCAATGCGGGGGGCGCAGACCGCTCCCATTCAGGGGTGAAGCTCAATCCAACGGAAGCTTCTCTTGCCTCGCGCCAGCGCGTCGATCTGGCGATGCGCGCTGTGGGACCTGAATTTGCGGGCCTGCTCATGGATATCTGCGGTTTCGGCAAAGGCCTGGAGACGATTGAGATGGAACGGGGTTGGCCGCAACGCTCAGGCAAGGTTGTCGCTCGCCTGGCACTTGCCGCACTGGCCAGACATTATGGCCTTGATGATGTCGGCCACGGTCGTCAGTCCCTGCCGATCAGGCGATGGGCACAGACAGACGCACAATAGCGCATAACCGACGTGCCGCTTTTCTCCCGCAACGCAGGTCCGGTCAAATCAATCCGTTATCCGTTGCGAGTTGCTTCAGGGATTGCTGCGGGCGTGGGCCGACATGGGCAATCACTTCGGCAGCGGCAAGTGCTCCAAGCCGGAGTGCCGTGCGCTTGTCCTTGCCATTGGTGTACCCAAATAGGAAGCCTGAGGCGAAGAGATCACCGGCACCCGTCGTGTCCACGAGCTTCTCAACGGGAAACGCTTGAACAGAAACCGTTTCATCGCGGCTGACCGCCATGGCACCGAGAGCCGATCGCGTGACAATAGCCAGACCGACATCATTGCGCACAGCCGCAACCGCCGATTCAAAATCCGCTGTCGTATAGAGTGACGTAAGCTCGGATTCATTGGCAAAGATAATATCAACAACACCCGATTTCATGAGGTCGAGAAATTCCGCACGGTATCGGTCCACACAGAAGCTGTCCGACAATGTCAGCGCCACTTGCCGTCCCGCCTTGTGGGCGATTTCGGATGCCTTGCGGAAGGCTTCCTTGGCGGCGGGCGGATCCCACAGATAGCCTTCGAGATAGGTAACCGTCGCGGATTCAACCAGGGCAGCATCCACATCCTGCGCAGTCAGGTTCTGACAGGCTCCGAGGTAGGTATTCATCGAGCGCTCTCCATCGGCCGTCACGAAGATCATTGATCGCGCCGTGGAGGGACCTGATGCTGCGGGATCGGTGGTGAAATCCACACCAATCGATGTAATGTCATGCCTGAACAAACGGCCCAGTTCATCATCACGAACCTTGCCGATATAGACACCCTTACCCCCCAGTGAGGCGATACCCGCCATGGTGTTACCCGCTGAGCCGCCCGAGGTGACGATGGCAGGCCCCATGGCACGATAAAGATGCTCGGCGCGGGCTTCATCGATCAACGTCATGCCCCCCTTCTGGATGCTTTCTTGCAGCAGGAAGGTTTCGTCGGTCGTTGCGATCAGATCGACGATAGCATTGCCGATGCCAAGGACATCATAGCGGGCGTTGGACATGAGGGGATTTCCAATATGCGAGGAGGTGATGCGGGCGGTTCTCACAGCCCGGCCTTCAGGTCAACTGCTTTCGTTGCACGGTTTAACCCGAGAGATCTTCCGCCCGTTGCCTCGCGGCACCAATGGCACGCTCCATCAGGCTTTCAAGGCCGTCTTCCGCCATCAGCACCTTCAATGCGGCCGCTGTCGTTCCGCCCGGTGATGTCACATTCTCACGCAAAATATCGGCAGGCGTCGCGGCATCCTGAAACAGCAATTCACCCGCACCTTCAACCGTGGCGCGCGCAAGCCGCATGGCCCGCCGGGCGCGACGCGG
>JANNRX010000139.1:0-1810 GCA_031401875.1 Hyphomicrobiales bacterium
CGCCAATGGTGAATTGCTGGTCTGCGAACCAGCAACGGAACTGCCGATGGCGCAGCGTTATTTCCTGTTCTGAGGTTTTTGACATGCTGCGCGCCGTATCCGTTATTCGTAAAAATACAAAAATTACAGGCTCTTGTGCCGATATGATCACTCTGGATGCCGAAGGGCGGTATCGCCGCCGAGTGGCCCTTAAAGGCGACAGCGGCGAACTTTTCCTGCTCGATCTGCCGCAAGCCGCTTTTCTCAATGACGGCGATGCGTTGGCTCTGGAGGATGGTCGCCATCTCAGGGTGAAAGCTGCTCCGGAAATGCTCTATGAAGTTCACGCCCGCGATCCACTCGCATTGATGCGGGTGGCCTGGCATCTTGGCAACCGCCATACACCGACGGAATTGACAGCCAAGGCGCTGTATCTCTCGGCAGATCATGTGCTGGGAGAGATGCTGCGCGGTCTCGGCGCTGATGTGCAGGAGGTCGTTCGTCCGTTCAACCCGGAAGGCGGCGCTTATGGCGACCACGGCGCTGCGCATGGTGCAGGCCATTCCCATGGTGGCCCTGCCCACGGTGGCCCTGCCCATGGTGCTCATGCGCACGACCATCCTCATCCGCATGACTGAACGGAGCCTCCGGCGCGACCCCATCCACAAGCCCCTTGCGTCGCATCTTGTGCTGATGGCCTGGCTGTCTCCCGCCTTTCCGGTTGGAGGCTTTGCGTTCAGCCACGGTCTCGAATGGGCTTATGAGGCTGGAGAGCTGAGCAATCGCGCCGGGCTTCAGGAATGGTTGCTCGCCTTGCTGCAATCGGGTTCCGGCTGGAATGATGCCGTGCTGCTGGCTGCAAGCTGGCGCGCGGTTCGTGATGAACCGCCGCTAGCGATCGGGCTTTCCGACATCATCACGCTGGGCGCGGCCTTCCAGCCCTCATCCGAGCGTTTTCTGGAAGCCAACGTGCAGGGCAAGGCCTTCTTTTCCGCAATCAGGGCCGCCTGGCCGCATCCCGATCTTGCGGTTGTTTCCGAGGGTTTGCTTGAGCGCCTGACCTATCCGGTTGCCGTTGGTATCGTCGCTGGCGTACACGGGCTTGGTCTTGAAGAAACGCTCGCGGCTGCACTGCAAGCGTTCTGCGCCAATCTCATTTCAGCCTCCGTGCGGCTTGGCATTGTTGGCCAGACCGACGGGCAGCGCATCATGGCTGATCTTGTGCCATCGGTCGCAGAAATCGCTGAAAAGGCGACATGTTCCACATTGGATGACCTCGGAGGCTGCACCTTGCGGGCAGACATGATGTCACTCCACCACGAAACCCAATATTCGAGGCTGTTTCGCTCATGACACTGTCTGCATCTTCCAACGGCCCGCTTCGCATCGGCATTGGTGGGCCCGTCGGCTCCGGCAAGACCGCACTGATGGAAGCGCTCTGCAAGCGCTTTCGTGATCGCTATGACATCTGCGCCATCACCAATGATATCTACACCAAGGAGGATGCGCGCTTGCTTGCCGTGGCGGATGCGTTGCCCATCGAGCGCATCATGGGAGTCGAGACCGGGGGCTGCCCGCATACAGCGATCCGTGAGGATTGCTCGATCAATCTGGCCGCCATTGATACCATGCGGCGCAAATTCCCCGCACTGGATGTGATCCTGCTGGAATCAGGCGGTGACAATCTGGCCGCAACCTTCTCGCCCGAGCTTGTTGATCTCACGATCTATGTCATCGATGTTGCGGGAGGCGAAAAAATCCCGCGCAAGGGTGGCCCTGGCATCACACGGTCCGATCTGCTGGTTATCAACAAGACCGATCTTGCGCCACT
>JANNRX010000140.1:0-2038 GCA_031401875.1 Hyphomicrobiales bacterium
GGAGATCTGTCCATGCACCTGGAATACACCAGTGGTGATGTGAGCATGATTGATTATGCAGGCAAGCTTCTCTATTACACCGATGAGCAAACCGGTGAACAGATCGCCTGCCAGATATTTATATCCGTTTTACCTTTTAGCGGATTAATTTATAGTGAAGCAGCTCATACACAGAAGACGGCAGATTTTATACACTGTATAAACGGGATGCTTTCCTTTTTTGGGGGAGCCCCTTCAACTATCCTGTGCGATAACCTTAAAACAGCCGTGATCCGTCCCAGCCGGTATGAACCTGTTTTTACAGAAGTTTGTAACCAGCTTGGCGAACATTACGGCACTACTTTTAGTGCTACCAGACCCTATAGTCCCAGAGACAAAGCTATGGTGGAACTGGCAGTGCGCATTGTATACACTGCGGTTTATGCTCCTTTACGCAACCGGGTGTTTACTTCTCTTGAGTCCCTTAACGCTGCCATCCGGGAGCATATTATTTTACTCAACCATAAGCCTTACAAGAATACGGCTTACAGCCGTTGGTATTTTTATGAGCAGCAGGAGCGCTCCTTGCTAAGGCCGCTTCCCACAGAAGTTTTTTCCCCGAAAAAAGTGGTTGTACTTACCGTGCAACGCAATTACCATGTACAACTCTCGGAGACCCGTCATTACTATAGTGTTCCTTATACCTATGTTGGCAAGAAGGTCAGGGTACTCTATGACAACCGGGTGGTAGAGATATACTATGAGCATGAACGCATAGCCGTCCATTTTATAAAGATCCATCAGAAAGCCTATACGACCCTTGGTGAACATATGCCGCCGCATCACCAGCACATGCAACAGATCAAAGGCTTCAATAAAGAAGACCTCTTGAAAATGGCAGCCCGTATTGGTAACAGTACGGCACAGGCAGCTTCGCTGATGTTGGATAATAGTATTTACATGGAACAAAACTATAAGTCCTGCTTTGGCACGATCATGCTCCAGAAAAAATATGGTCTTCAAAGGCTGGAGGCCGCTTGCGCACGTGCCCTGATGGGCACAAGGATCAATTACACCATGATCAAAAATATCCTGGAACGGGGACTGGATAAACAACTCCCTTTAAACCTTGAACCCCCACCTGTAATACCAACCCATGATAATATCCGGGGAAAAGATCATTATCAATAATCCACTTTTTAAAATCAACTAAAAAATGAACACAACAGAAACACTCTCACAAATGCAGCAGCTACGCCTGCAGGGCATGCACCATGCTTACCGCAGTCAACTCGAACTACCTATGGATCAGCAACTCGAAGGCCATGAACTGGTTGCGCAACTGGTGCAATCAGAAAAACTCAACCGGGCGGAAGAGAAAACCGCCTATTATCTTAAGCTGGCTAAACTTCGGTTACCCGCTACCGCAGAACAAATAGAATGTTCCCCGGCACGCAACCTGACCAAACAGCAACTAGCCATACTGATAGAGGGTCGCTATCTGGACCAGGGTGAAAATATTCTGATAACTGGTTCCACCGGTTGCGGTAAAAGTTATCTCGCTTGTGCCCTTGGGCACCAGGCCTGCATACAGGGATACAAAACTACCTACCTGAATATGAACCGGCTCATTGAAAAAGTTACGCTGTCCAAACTGGATGGATCCTACATCAAACTGCTCAATCATCTGGAACGTCAAACCCTCATAATACTCGATGACTTTGGTCTGCAGCCACTGACACAGGAAATCCGGCTTACTTTATTACAATTACTGGAAGACAGGTATGGAAAGAAAAGCATCGTTATCACTTCTCAACTGCCGGTTGCAAAATGGTATGAATACATCAATGACCCAACCCTCGCTGATGCCATCCTTGACAGACTGACAGCCAATGCACAAAGAATAGAACTGAAAGGAGAATCGTTGAGAAGAAAAAAAGTGAAAACAAATCAATAACCATTTGTATTTTTAACCACGCATCAAGCTCTTACTTTTATTGCCTGCTTCGCAGGGGGTCAACATCCCGGAATGAGGGGTCATCATGAACGGAATTTACAT
>JANNRX010000141.1:0-3371 GCA_031401875.1 Hyphomicrobiales bacterium
AGGACCGCTCCGCCGATGCTGCAGGACGGCTCGAAAACCTCAAGGAGCTGATCCGCTCCATGGAGGAGTTCGAGAACATGGGTGGTTTTCTGGAGCATGTCAGTCTGGTGATGGAGGTCGCGGAAGGCGAGAGCGAGGACCGTGTGACCCTGATGACGTTGCACGCCGCCAAGGGCCTCGAATTCGAAACCGTCTTCCTGCCGGGCTGGGAGGAGGGCGTGTTCCCGCATCCCCGCGCGCTGGATGATCAGGGTAGGGCGGGGCTAGAGGAAGAGCGGCGGTTGGCCTATGTCGGTCTCACCCGCGCCAAGCAGCGGGCCAAGATCTATTTCGCTTCCAACCGGCGCATTCACGGTTCGTGGAACGCCGCAATCCCGTCGCGGTTCGTGGATGAATTGCCCGAGGCGCATGTGGAAGTTGTCTCGTCAGGGCCAAGCTTCGCCCATGGGCGCGGCGGATATCTCGGTAACACAGGTGGCGGCGGCAGCCGGTTTGACCGCATGACGCCGTTCCAGGCCTCAAGCTACGCGACGCCAGGCTGGCAGCGTGCGCAAGCCCGCAATGACACGCCGCGCGGCGGTTTCGATCAGGGCCCGCAGACGGCGTATCGTGGCGAGGGCGGCCCGGCGGCGCGCAAGCCGATGCTGATTGAGGGGGAGATTCTGGCGCGCTCGGCGGGAGCGCCATCCCGTTTTGAGCAAGGCGCACGGGTGTTCCATGTGAAGTTCGGCAATGGCACCGTTGTCGCGGTCGATGGCAACAAGCTGACAGTGGATTTCGACAAGGCAGGGCGGAAGATGGTGTTGGAGAGTTATGTGGAGGCGGGGTGAGTGGGATCACAAATGCGTGAAATTCTAAGTTTGGTTCGAACTACGACATTTGTTTTATTTCAACACTCTAACTTAAGGTGCGTCCATTTTGCGCATTGTTTTAATACGGCTTTTCTTTCTACATTTGATTTTTTTGAGTACTTGAGTTTTGTCGATTTCGGTTTCAAGCCATTTCTTCTAGGGGTGGCCTATGCTGACCAACAGTCGCGATATCATCAAACGCCTTGAGCAGGACGGTTGGAAACTCAAACGAGTGAACGGCTCCCATCATGTTTTCACAAAACCTGGGTTTCGCAACAACATCGTTCCTCATCCCAAGAAGTCACTTGGTCCCGGTATCATCCTTGATATCTACAGAGTGGCAGGCTGGCCGAAAGAGTGATATTATTTTGGAATGTTGCACTATCTTGCTATCTTCGAGGATGCTGGATCGGAACACGCCATCGGCGTGGCGTTTCCCGATCTACCGGGTTGTTTCTCAGCCGGGGATACATTTGAAGAGGCCTATGCGAATGCGAAAGAGGCCATCGAACTGTGGATGGATGATCCAGGTCTAAAGTATCCTCCAAGGCCTCGGCCACTGCGCGAGCTAAGATCTGATCCTGAATTCCAGATCAGTCTTGCCGGATATGGAGAAAACTACTTCTTTGCGGCAGTTCCATATCGCCCGAGAGACAATCAATTGGCAGCGGAATAACCACAAGCGCTCCAAAAAAAGCCGCCCCGAAGGACGGCTTTCTTCACAGCCAATGGTCGTATTCTCACTCGATCGTCAGAGCCACAAACCTCAACTCACCCTGGGCATTCGCCACCAGAAGCAACGCAGATTTGCGCCCCTCTTTCTTGAGCTTTTCAACGCGGTCAATCATTTCCGAAGGTGTGTTCACGGCCTCCTGTCCCACTTCCACGATCACATCACCGGCGGTCAGGCGCTTGGTGGCGGCGTTGGAGTTGGGATCGACGCGGTTGACGGCGACGCCTTTCTGGCCATCCTTGATGTTGAGGCGCTTGCGGGTTTCCGCTGTCAGTGCCGTCAGCTCGAGGCCCATGACGGTGCGGGTTGGTGGTGCCGCAGCTGTGCTGCGTTCCGCAGGCTTGGCAGCTGAAGCCTGCTTCTCTCCATCTTCCAGCCGGGCAAGGGTGACCTGCCTCGTCTCTTCCTTGCCCTTGCGGAACAGGATAACAGCGACGGCCTTTCCAACAGCTGTGTTGGCGACAATGCGCGGAAGGTCACGGCTATCTTTGACGTCGCGGCCGTCGAACTTGATGATCACGTCGCCAGCCTCGATGCCTGCGGGCTTCGCCGGGCCCTTGTCGTCAACACCGGCAATGAGCGCACCACGCACCTTGCCGAGGCCAAGCGTTTCGGCGATGCCGTCATCCACTTCCTGGATGCGCACGCCGAGCCAGCCGCGACGCGTCTCGCCGAAATTGCGCAGTTGATCGATCACGGGAACGGCGGTTGAGGCGGGAACAGCAAAACCGATGCCGATGGAACCGCCGGAGGGGGAGATGATCGCGGTATTGATACCGATGACGTCGCCATCGGAATTGAACAATGGACCACCCGAGTTGCCGCGGTTGATGGCGGCATCGGTCTGAATGAAGTTGTCGTAGGGACCGCTGTTGATGCGCCGGTTGCGCGCCGACAGGATGCCCGCCGAGACGGATGAATCGAATCCGAAGGGATTGCCGATGGCCACAACCCAGTCGCCGACGCGAGACTTCTGGTCATCGCCGAATTTGACGAACTTCAGCGGCTTGTCAGGCTTCACCCGCAGCACGGCGATATCGGTCTTGGCATCGCGTCCCACGACCTCTGCCTTGAGTTTGGTACCGTCATTGAAATTGACGGTGATGTCGTTAGCTTCGCCGATGACATGGTTGTTGGTGATCACGATGCCTGAAGCGTCAATGACAAAGCCGGACCCAAGCGAGCTTGAGCGCCGCTGCTGGCCATTGCCGTCACCCCGCCTCTGGTTCGGCTGGTTTTCACCACGCCTCTGGTTGGGCTGGTTCTCGCCGCGTGGCGGCTGATTGGGCTGGTTAGGCTGACCTTCGCGGCGGTTGAAGAAGTCATTGAAGAAATCTTCGAACGGCGCTCCGGGGGGTACCTGTGGCAGCGGCACGGCGCGGTTCTCGACCGTTTGTGCGGCCGAGATATTCACAACCGCATCGATCACCTGATCAACAAGCGGTGCAAAGGATTCTGGCGCCCCTCTCGCAATGGCGGGTGCCACAAGCGGCGTAAGTGGCGTGGCGATCATTGCCGTGCCAATCATGAGCGCGCTGGCAAGCGCTGTAATCTTTGAAAAGCTTGAACGAGAATGGTTCGACGGCATTTTGCCCTCTGATCGGTTGTGAAAGTGGGGGTCACCCACATCGTGTGATAGATGTATCAATTACGGCGAAAGCACGACAGTGTTTATTTGCTGCGATCACGCTTCTGTCACAGCAAGCGTCGCACCACATAAAGTGCGCCAATTCCGATAACGGCGCTGGCAATTCCCACCTTTCAAACGAAGCTGTCAGGGGTATTGG
>JANNRX010000142.1:0-2305 GCA_031401875.1 Hyphomicrobiales bacterium
CATATCTATCACCCTGATAGCGGCCATGCGGCGCTGCGCAATGCAATCATGAGTGCAATGTCACCCGAGGATTATTATAACAGCCTGCAATGGCTTTACGGCAGTACTGATCTCGACGATGGTGCCAACGCCGTACGCTAATTGCTTCGACAAACCGCCGGGGTCCACTACAGATAATTTTATATAACAAACCGCAGGAGGAAATTCTCAATGACCATCAACCGCAGACATCTGGTAGCGGGCGCAAGTGCCATCATCGCTGCGCCCTTTGTGATCACCGGCGCTCGTGCGCAAGCCGTCGTCACGCTCAAGCTGCATCACTTCCTGCCGCCCGTTTCGAACGGCCATGCGAAGATGCTCGCGCCCTGGGCGAAGCAGGTGGAGGCTGATTCCGCTGGCCGCATCAAGATCGATATCTTCCCGTCGATGCAGCTTGGCGGCACACCGCCGCAGCTCTTCGATCAGGCCCGCGATGGCGTCGCCGATATCGTCTGGACCTTGCCGGGTAGCACGCCGGGCCGGTTTCCAACGACCGAGGTTTTCGAACTGCCGTTCATCTGTGCGGAGAAAGGCCTGACCAACGCACGGGCCTCGCAGGAATTCGCCAACACCTACCTCAAGGACGAGGTGAAGGACGTGAAACTCCTGTCCTATTGGGCGCATGACGCCGGGCATATCCATGCCAACAAGCAGATCAGGACAATGGAAGACATGAAGGGCCTGAAGCTGCGTAATCCAACCCGTCTCGCGGGTGAAGCGCTGAAGGCACTGGGTGCGACCTCGATCGGCATGCCAGTGCCGCAGGTTCCTGAAAGCCTGGCGCAACGCGTCATCGACGGTGCGGTCATCCCCTGGGAAGTGGTTCCGGCCGTCAAGGTACAGGAACTTGTGAAGTTCCACACGGAGATCAAGGGCTCGCCGACGCTCTACGCCGCCAGCTTCTTCCTCGCCATGAACAAGGCGAAGTATGAAAGCATGCCCGCCGATCTGCAAGCCGTGATCGACAAGAACTCCGGCATGGCCTTTGCGGAACACGCAGGCAACATGTGGGATGCCGAGGCAATCCGCATCCGTGACATGGTCGCAAAGCGTGGCAACACCATCACGGTTCTCGCCGACGACGAGAAGGCGCGCTGGATCAAGGCAACGGAACCGGTTTATGGCGCCTGGATCGAGCAGGCCAAGGCCAAGAATCTGGATGGTCCCAAGCTCATCGAAGCAGCGCGCGCGCTAGTCGCAAAATACGACAAGGCCGTTTAAGAGCCGCGTATTTCGGCACCGAGTATACGCAGCAACAAGACCCGCCCGGCATGAACCGGGCGGCGCTGACCGTCATGCGGGGGGATAAGAGCCATGGCAGAGACTGACTTGCCGGTGGAAGCCGGGGGTGGGTATGAGCGCCCGCGGACCATGCTTGTGCGCGTGACGGGTTTCATCGCCGTGATGGGCGGATTCCTGGCCCTTGCGGTCGCAATCCTCGTGACCACCAGCGTTCTGGGACGCTGGCTTTTCAACGCCCCCATCGACGGTGATTTCGAGTTCGTGAAAATGGCGACAGCTGTCGCGATCTTCGCCTACCTGCCTTACACCCAGGCGCGACGCGGGAACATCATGGTGGACACATTCACCCTGAATCTTGCACGTCGCCAGACAGCATGGATCGATGCTTTTTGGGACTTTGCCTATGCGCTTTTCATGGTGTTTCTGGCATACGCGCTTTTCCATGGCACACTGGATGCTATCAAGAGCGGTGAAACAACCATGCAGCGGCAGATCATCCTGTGGCCGAGCATCGGGATCTCGATGGTGCTTTGCGCTCTACTTGCTGTGACGGCTGCCTTGACGGCTGTCGACCTCCTCAGAACGAGCGGCAAAGGAGCTTCCTCATGAGTGGCACGATGGTGGCCCTTCTGGGGTTTGGGGTGATGCTGGTGCTGATTGCAGCGCGCGCACCCATCGGCTTTTCGATGCTGCTCGTTGGCGCTGCTGGCTACATGCATCTCTCCAGCGGGCAGGCGTTCTTCGCTTACATGAAGACGAATTCCTATCATCAGTTTGCCAACTATACGCTTTCTGTGATCCCGCTCTTCATTCTGATGGGTGCGTTGGCCGAACGCGCCGGCATCGCGGCATCGCTGTTCAAGGCGGCGGAACGCGGCTTTGGCAATTTTCGTGGTGGTCTTGCCATGGCGGTTATCGGGGCTTGCACAGCCTTTGGCGCGATCTGCGGATCATCTGTTGCGACCACGGCTACCTTCGGGCGTGCGGCGCTGCCGGAGCTTTTGCGAGCGCGCTATGATGGTGG
>JANNRX010000143.1:0-1946 GCA_031401875.1 Hyphomicrobiales bacterium
CGCCAGCAATTGCCCCGCCAGCGCGCCAACAAACACGCTGCCCTTCCAGGCCGGGAACCTGTCGCCCGTGTAGAAGGCCATGCCCGAAGGGGCGATGGAGGGATCCCAGTAGAACACCGGTTGCTCCAGTCCGGCTTTTGCTGTTCCCTCGCCAATCTTCACGCCGGAATAATCGATGCCGTAGGTGATCACAGGCCAGCCGTAATTCTTGCCCGCCAGAGGACTGTTGATCTCGTCGCCGCCGCGCGAGCCATGCTCGGCGGTCCAGAGCTTGCCTGTGGCGGGATGCAGTGCCGCTCCCTGTACATTGCGGTGGCCGATAGACCAGACGGAGGTGAGCCAGCCCTCAATGCTCAGGCCGGGATTGTCCTTCGGGATGGAACCATCCGGCATGATGCGGACAACCTTGCCGATGGTGCCGGTGCGGTTCTGGGCCTCCTTTTCGCGGTTGCCGCGATCACCCAGCGTGATGAACAGGGCTCCCGTCCGGTCAAAGACAAGACGCGAGCCGAAGTGGCGGCCCGTATCGCCGACAGGTTCTTGCCGGAAGATCACGGTGGACTGGTCAAAGCCGGTTGCAGCCGCATTGAGCCTGAGACGGGCGACTGCAGTCGCCGCACCGCCACTGCGCGCCTCGGCATACGAGACATAGACCTGCCGGTTGGTGGCAAAATCCGGATCAAGCACGATATCGAGCAATCCGCCCTGCCCGCGCGCCGCGACAGATGGAACGCCAGTCAGCGCTGGCGAGAGTGCGCCTGCCGCCGTAACGATACGCACACGACCAGGACGTTCAGTGACAAGCATCCGACCATCGGGCAGGAAAGCAAGGCCCCACGGATTCTCAAGGCCTCTGGCAACAGTCTCCACTGTCACAGCACCATTCTCGGTGGGAAATTGTCGCGGAGCCTGCTGGGCAAACGACACGGATGTCCCAGTCAGTAGAAAGGAGCAGAGGGCGGCTGAGCGAATGAATGCGATCATGTGCACATATCAAACGGTTTTGATGACGCGCGCAAGACGTTTGGTGGGTTACATCTGGAAACTGACGTTTGCTTCCCTGCACCAATCCGTTCAAACGCCGCAGGTCTGCGCCATGAAAAAGCGCGTCGCGGGCCGAACGCCGCTGAAATAGCGCGGGCCATATTTCGCCCGCATGCAGCGCCGCAAGCTGCGCTCCTGCCCAGCATTGAACTGCGCCAGTTCTGTTGCTTGCGCAGGATTGAGTTGCTTCAACGGCGTCAGATGCGGCCCAGCTGAAGCCGAGCCCGCCAGTCCGATGACCAGTGCTGCGACAAGAACTGTGGATTTCATTATCGTTCCCCATCAATCGCTTGCAAACAACATTACCATCTACCCGCGATCCTATCCGTGGAGAGAAGATTGCAAATCCGTCATCATGCGTAACGTCTCCTGCCGCATGGCCATGGCATCACCAGAGGGCAGGCCACTGACATCCCTCATGCCGATGGCCTCACCTGCCATGATCGCCCGCTTCATTGTCACACCATGAGCAAAGCCGATGGGCAACACATCCAGCTGCACACTCCGGGAAGCAGGCATCGCACGGCCATAAACCGTGTAACCGCCCTCCCCGTCCAGCTTTTCGC
This sequence comes from Hyphomicrobiales bacterium, assembly GCA_031401875.1. Taxonomy (GTDB): domain Bacteria; phylum Pseudomonadota; class Alphaproteobacteria; order Rhizobiales; family Beijerinckiaceae; genus JADCCX01. The sequence goes on from JANNRX010000143.1 coordinate 1,611, forward strand.
CTATCGCCAGATCACGCTTGGCAATGGAGGCGACATCCGCCCGGAAAGCTGTGGGCGCGCCAGTCGCCTCGCCGCGTAACGCAGCCGAAAGCACCGAGATCGACAGCTCCATTCCAATCAGATGAAACGGCTTGTACATGGCGGCGTAGCGCCCTGTCAGATCGGTCTTCAGACCGTATTGCTGGAAACAGGCGGCGGCATAGTCTGTCTCGGCCTTCAGCACCACATAGACGCCCCAGCGCAGATCGCGGAATACGGGCCGCCCGTCGCGTTCCAGAGAGGAAATCACTTCCGCGATACCTTCTTTTTCAAGCTGTCCGCCAACCGCCTTTGGCC
>JANNRX010000144.1:0-10817 GCA_031401875.1 Hyphomicrobiales bacterium
TGAAGCGCCAGCACAATGCTTACTTCGGCCCAAAAGCACCTCCCGGCCCAAAGCGCCAGCCGCCACCACCATGGTCACTGGATGCGCTGCCGCAAGCCTGCCGCGAGGTAATCGTGGCGCGCTGATCCCGTTCAGTACCCCCCGCCGGTCCCATGCTCGGGTTTGGCGGGAGTCTGCTTGACGGTTTCTTTTGAGCTGTGGCTATCCCCCGTGATCTTGTCACTCCAGGCCATGATCAGGCCGGATATGACAAAGATCATGTGGATGCCGGCATACCAGTACAGATCGCGGTCGGAGATCGTCTTGAGGCTCATGAAGGCCTTCAGAAGCTGGATCGCCGAGATGGCCACGATGGACGACATCAATTTCAGCTTGAGACCGGAGAAGTCAATTTTCCCCATCCATTCAGGCCAGTCTCTGTGTTCGTTCTCATCGATCTTGGAGACGAAGTTCTCGTAGCCGGAGAAAATCACGATCACGATCAGGGAGCCTGTGAAGGTGAGATCAATCAGCGTCAACGCGGCGAGAATCACCTCGCTCTCTGTTGCTGTCACAGCCTGCAAGACGAAATGCCAGAGTTCCTGCCCGGCTTTGAGCATCAGAACACCCAGAATAATCACCAGGGCGACATAGAACGGCGCAAGCAGCCATCGGCTGCTGAACAGAATTTTCTCTAGCCACCGCTCAATCATGTCTGCAACTCCGTAACATATGTTTCAAAAGCAGTCTCACGGCTGTTGCGCAAGCCTTTGCAGGGATTGGATCAATCCCGCCGTTGACGAATCCCGATCAGACGCTGCAATCTTGCCTTCAACCATGGGCTGCAAACTGCCCGCCAGTTCCTTGCCAAGCTCCACGCCCCATTGGTCATAGGAATTGATATTCCAGATCACACCCTGCACGAAAACCTTGTGTTCATAGAGGGCTATCAGGGCTCCGAGCGTCGCGGGCCCCAGCTTCCTGTAATACAGCGTGTTGGTGGGGCGGTTGCCGGGAAAAACCTTGTGAGGGGCGAGACGCGCAATCTCCTTCGATGAAAGGCCCTGCGCTTGCAGCAGTGCTTTCGCCTCTGGCAGCGTCCGGCCTTTCATGAGCGCCTCGGTTTGGGCAAGACAATTGGCGATGAGCAACCTGTGCTGCGCGGCAAGATGCGGCTCGTGACCTTCGGCACCCACCAGAAAATCCGCGGGAATCACATCTCTTCCCTGATGGATCAGTTGATAAAACGCGTGTTGCCCGTTGGTGCCGGGCTCCCCGAAGATCAACGGACCCGTCGCCATAGCGGTCCGCTTTCCGGCGAGTGTCACGCTTTTGCCGTTTGATTCCATATCAAGCTGCTGCAGGTAGGCTGGAAAGCGCGCCAGTCTCTGTTCATACGGCAACACTGCCTGCGCGTGGAAGCCGAGGATATTGCGGTTCCAGATACCGATCAGAGCCAGCAGAACCGGCAGGTTTTTCGTCATTGGTGCGGTGAGAAAATGCGCGTCCATCGCCTTGGCACCCGCCAGAAATTGCCGAAACCGCTCTGCGCCGATAGCAATGGCGAGCGAGAGGCCGATGGCAGACCAGAGGGAATAACGCCCGCCCACCCAATCCCAGAAGCCGAACATGCGCGTGGCATCGATGCCGAAGGCCTCAACCCTGGCCCTGGCTGTGGAGAGTGCTACAAAATGCTGTCTGGCCCTGGTTTCTCCCAGTGCCGCCGAAGCCCAGTCGCGCGCTGTAGCAGCATTCGCCATGGTTTCCTGTGTTGTGAAGGTTTTTGAGGCGATCAGAAACAGTGTGCGTGCGGGATCAAGCCCCTTGAGCGTATCGGCAAGATGCGCCCCGTCGACATTCGAGACAAAATGCAGGCGCGGACCGTCATGAAAAGGCGCAAGCGCCGTCACCGCCATGACAGGACCAAGATCCGATCCGCCGATGCCGATATTGACAACAGCAGTGAAAGGCTTGCCGTCAGAGGCTGCAAAGCGCCCACTGCGGACATCTTCCGCAAAAGCAAGAAAGCGCTCCAGTTCCGCCATGATCAGCGGGTCCACCGGGTGCCCGTCGACTTTGGCACCACTCGCACCATTCGCCCTGAGCGCTGTGTGCAGGACTGCACGCTGCTCCGTGACGTTGATGGCGTCACCCCGGAACATTGCCTTGCGGTGTGCATCGAGACCGGCCGCCTGAGCCACAGCAACAAGAGCCTCAAGTGCCTCCGAGTCGATCAGATTCTTGGAATAATCCAGATGCAGATCCGCCGCCGAAACAGAAAAGCGTTGAAATCGTTTCGCATCCGATTCGAATGCCGCGCGGAGCGACAGCTTGCGCAGGCGTTTGCCATGCGGTTTGAGGGCGGCAAAAGCGGCTTTCACAGTCATTGCCGTTGAGCCCTCAGCCCTGGCCAAAGACAGTGTTGAGCTGCGCACCCACCATGATGAATGTGGTGCGCTTGGGCACTTCTTTCAGACTGACAGCACCAATGTAGGTCATCATCGAGCGAACACCGCCCATGATTTCCAGCATGGTGGCTGACACCGGCCCGCGATAGTCAACCTCGACTGTCTTGCCTTCAGAAGCCCGGTATTTGGCAACCCCACCGGCGTATTTCTTCATCGCCGTATCGGAGGACATGCCATAAAACAGCATACGCACCGGAATTTTCTCGCCGTTCTTCTCTTCATAGAGGATTTCGCCCTCGCATTCATCGTGGCCCGACAGCATGCCGCCAAGCATGACAAAATCCGCACCAGCACCATAGGCCTTCGCGATATCACCCGGCACCGTGCAGCCCCCATCGGCGCAGACCTGCCCCTTGAGCCCATGGGCAGCATCGGCGCATTCGATGATGGCGGACAGTTGCGGATAACCGACCCCGGTCATCTTGCGGGTCGTGCAGACAGAGCCTGGACCGATGCCTACCTTCACGATATCTGCCCCCGCCAGCACCAGCGCCTCGGTCATGTCGCCTGTCACCACATTGCCCGCCATTATGACAGCATCCGGATTGTCATCGCGCACGCGCTTCACCATGTCGACAAAGCTCTCGGTGTAGCCATTGGCTACATCCATGCAGATCATCGGCACCGGAACGTGCTTTTTGACCGCCTTAAACTTCTCCTGATCGGCCTCATTGGTTCCGATGGTATAAAATGCATTGCTGCTTTCAGCCGATTTGAAAAACGCCACAAGCGCATCCACCGTGTAATGTTTATGCAGCGCCACCATCGCGCCATGCTGTTTCAGCGCCCTCGCCATGGGAATGGTTCCCGTGACATCCATATTGGCGGCAATCAGTGGAAAGCCGGTCCAGGTGCGCTTGGCGTGGCGGAACAGGATCGTCCGTTCGATCTCCACATTGCTGCGGCTGGCCAATGTGGAGCGTTTCGGGCGGATCAGCACATCCTTGAAGTCTAGCTTTGGATCATTCTCGATGCGCAAGGGTCTGCTCCCGGTCGTTCTCTCCCATGCTTAAAGAACCACAGCGGTAAAATCAAAGGTTTGTAAGATAAAGCGAGAAGCGCTAGCCATGGCGGAATGATCGAGATCACCCCCTTCATCACCCTGCAGGACAGCGAAATTGCGCTTTCCTTCGTTCGCGCCTCGGGACCTGGTGGACAGAACGTCAACAAGGTCGCGACAGCCTGCGAATTGCGCTTTGATGTGCGCGGCAGCCGCTCACTTCCCGCTGATGTCGCAGTACGGCTGATGAAGCTCGCCGGCAAACGCCTCACCAAGGATGGCATTATCATCTTTTTTGCGGATCGATTCCGCTCGCAGGAGCAAAATCGCGAAGATGCTCTTGCACGACTGACGGACATGATCCGTGAGGCAGCCAAGCCGCCTCCGCCCAAGCGTCGTGTCACCAAACCCACCAAGGCATCCATTGAACGGCGGCTGAAAGCCAAAACCAGTCGCAGTGGCGTCAAGAAACTGCGCGGCAGTCATGATTCTTTCGATTGAAGTGTGAACTTGCATGAGAATCTTGTTCGTTCATCAGAACTTTCCTGGCCAGTTCCGCTATAGCGCCTCGGCGCTGGCCGCGGACAAGACCAATCAGGTTGTGGCCCTCTGCATCAACCAGCCGACCTTTGCGACACCGGGTGTTGCCATCGCCCGTTACACGATCAAACGCAAACCGGCACAGGATGTCTCGCCGCTCTTGCAGGATTTCCAGACAAAGACGCTGCGTGGTGAAGCGGCGGCCGCAGCCGCACTTGCTCTGAAAAACCGTGGCTTCTCACCCGATGTCATCATCGCGCATCCCGGATGGGGTGAGCAGCTCTTTCTCAAGGATGTCTGGCCGGATGCGAGAATGCTGGCCTTCATGGAATTTTTCTACCGTCCCGAGGGGCTTGATACGAATTTCGATCCGGAATTCTCCAGTGATTCAATGGCGGCCCGCGCCAGAACACGCTCGAAGAATGCCAACAACCTGTCGGCCCTTGATGCCGCCGACTGGTGCTACAGTCCGACGCTCTGGCAGCGCTCTTCCTTGCCGGAGGTCTACCAGCCACGCACCAGCGTTATCTTCGACGGCATCGATACTGCCTTCATAACGCCGGATGGTACCGCAACATTCACCCTGCCCGATGGGCGCGTCCTGAAAAAGGGCGATGAGGTGCTGACCTTCGTCAACCGTAATCTTGAACCCTATCGTGGCTTTCATATCTTCATGCGGGCCCTCCCGGCCATCCAGAAAGCCCGACCGGACGCCGTAACCCTGATCGTGGGTGGTGATGAAGTCAGTTACGGAGCGATGCCCAAAGACAGCCAGAGCTGGCGGGAGGTAATGCTGAAAGAGATGGGTGATCAGCTTGATCTGTCACGCATCATCTTCCTCGGTCGGATTCCCTATGTGCAATATCGCAGCCTGATCCAGATCAGCCGGGTTCATGCCTATCTGACCTATCCGTTCGTGCTGTCGTGGTCGATGCTGGAATCACTCGCCGCTGAATGTCTTGTGATCGGCTCTTCAACGCCCCCGGTGAAAGAAGTTCTGCGCCATGGTGAGAACGGGCTGCTCGTCGATTTCTTTGATCGCGAGGGCTGGTCAGACAGCATCACCCGGGCGCTGGCCAAACCCGAGCTTTATTCTGAGCTGCGCCTGTCCGCCCGACGGGACATTCTGGCCCGCTATGACCTGCAATCGGTCTGCCTGCCGCGCCAACTGCGATTGATCAGGGCTCTGGCCGAAAAGCAACCCGCCGAAATGCTGGTAACGCTGTGAAACCAGATGCCTTAAAAATCCCATGATTGTGCAATGCAAGATCATGATTGCAAACCGCTGCTCGATATCACCATAATACAGCGGATATTCGACGCAATACAGGGATCCTTCCAACAATGCGGCAACCTTCACTGGCCTTTCTAGCCGCCCTGCTTGGCCTGATCGGACTTTCCGCTCTTGGCTATTATGTTGCCACGCGCCCTACAACGCTGCGCATTGCTGTGGGACCTGTGGTGAATGAGAATGTACGGACTGTCTCGGCTGCACAATTGACATTGCAGCGCGAGCGCGAACCCTTCCGCCTGCGCCTTGTCGTGACGGATGGCGCACAGGAAACAGCCAGAGCCCTTGATTCAGGCGAGGTTGATCTGGCGATCATCCGGCCGGATTCCATTTTTCCGCGCAATGGCGCGACCGTCGCCATCATGCACCGGGACCATGCCATGCTTGTTGCGCCCGGACCCTTGGGCATCACCAAGGTTTCTGATCTCAAGGGAAAGAGCGTGGCACTGATGCGCGACAGCCCCGGCAATCTGAGAATGCTTGGCATCATCGCATCACAGGCCGGGCTTGCCCCCAATGATATCACGGTTACCCGTGTGCCTTTGGCGGGATTACGAACTGCACTGGATGAAGGAAGAATCCAGGCCATTCTTGCCGTTGGCCCCACTTCGGGACGCCTGCTTTCCGATATCGTCACGCTCGTGACAGATGCCGGAAACGGCAAGATCAGCTTTCTTCCGGTTCCGGAGCCCAGCGCCATCGAGCAGCGCAATCCCTTCCTGGAGCCGGGCGTTCTGGTGCGAGGCCTCTTCAGCGGGACAACGCCAAGACCTGAAGTCGATACCCCGACCCTGACCGTCGCGCATCATCTTCTTGCCTCAAAGACGCTGCCCGACACCACGGTCTCCGATTTCACCCGCGTCATCCTGACAGCAAAATCGCAGATCGCCGCTGAAGCACCGCTTGCCGCCCGCATGGAGGCCCCTGATCAGGAGAAAACGAACCCGATTCCCATTCATCCGGGCACCATCACCTATCTCGACGGCCAGACCTCGACCTTCCTTGAGCGCTATGGCGACTGGTTCTACATTGGCATTATGGGATTAGGCCTCGGAGGATCCGCTTTTGCAGGTTATCTGAGCGTCAATGCCGCCAACACACGCAAGAAAGTCATGGATATGCTGGTGGATCTTCAGGCGCTCGTTGCTGAAGTTCCCGATGCTGGTGATGGAGCCACCCTCACATCACTCTCCACCCGAGCGGAAAGCATCTTTCAGGAAACCATCCAGAACGCCATCGAGGACAATGTTGACCCTGCCGCGATGACTGCGTTCAGCATGGCCTTCAGCCATCTGCGCCAGACAATCAGTGAGAAACGACGCCTGCTCGATGAAAATATTCAGGCCTGAGCGGCCAGAAACCGGGAGACACCATGCGCCGCCACCCTTCCGCTGGCGAAACATCCCTGGAGCAGATAGCCCCCGGTCGGCGCTTCCCAATCAAGCATCTCGCCCGCACAGAAAACACCGGGCAGCGCCTTCAGCATGAGATGATCATCAAGACAATCCCAGTGAATACCGCCTGCGCTCGATATTGCCCGCTCGATTGGAGCGATTCCGGTCAGCGTCACGGGAAGCGCCTTGATCAAGGCGGCCAGCCTGGCCGGGGGCAAGGCCGGGACGTCCGGATAAAACTCGCGCAGCAAGGCAATAACCACAGGCGGCAAGGCCAGCCTCTTGCGCAAGTGATTGGAGAAGCTCTCACCCGCGCGGGGATTGCCCAGTTTTTCAATGATCTGCTGCATGGACAGATCGGGCCTGAGATCGAGCAGAAGCGCAGCTTTGCCATGCGCCAGAATTGCCTCGCGTAACCTAGCTGACAGCGCATAAATGGCACCACCCTCGATGCCTTCCGCCGTGATCATCGCCTCACCACGAACCGTAACACCCGCAAACGACAGGGCAATGCGCTTGAGTGGTGAGCCTGCAAAACGGCTGCTGAAATGCGCGGACCAGGGCAGGGTAAAACCACCATTGGCCGGTCGCAGGGTTTCGACTGTGACGCCTCTGGCCTGAAGCGGCCCAACCCAGCCGCCATCAGAGCCCAGACGTGGCCAACTCGCCCCGCCGAGCGCCAGAATCACGGCTCTTGACGACACGGAAACCACGCCCGATGCCGTCTCGAACAGCAGATCACCCTGTTCATTCCAACCGTTCCAGCGATAACCTGTCCTGAGTTGAACGCCCTGATCAGCGAGGCGCCGCAGCCAGGCCCGCAGCAGGGGTGACGCCTTGAGCGATTTCGGAAAGACACGCCCGGAAGAGCCTGTGAACGTGGTTTCACCAAGCTCTGAACACCAGGTTTGCACCGCGTCGGGTGGAAAAGTCGCGATTATCGCCGCCATGCGTGCCTGTGCTGGGCCGTAGCGACCAAGGAACGCATCAAGCGGCTCGCTATGTGTGAGATTCAGGCCACCCCGGCCTGCCAGCAGAAATTTGCGGGCCACCGAGGGCATGCGCTCGAAGAGCGTGACCGAATGTCCATGCCCCGCCAGGATTTCGGCGGCACTCAGGCCCGCAGGACCGGCACCGATGATGGCGATTGTGCTCATGCCCGCCGTCTCAGGCTCAGGCCGGAAAGCTTCGTGCCAAGCAGGATTGCACCAGCATAAACCAGACCGCCGGTCATACCATGCGCGACAAGCCGAAACTCATTGGCAAAAGCCAGACTGCCAAGCGTCTTCTCGAATGGTGCGTAGGTCGCAAGCAGGGTCATGGCCAGCAGTAGGGAAGCCGCCGCTGCGACCGCGACCGCTTTGCCAAAAGTCCCGTCCGGTTCCATCCAGCCCCGCTCATCCGCCAGCCAGACCAGAATTGCGAGGTTGAGGGTGGCACCCAGCGCTGTCGCAAGGGCCAGACCCATGACGCCGAAATCATCAACCAGTGCAAATTTGAGGGCTACATTCAAGGCAACCGCCGTCAAGGAGACGATCATCGGCGTGCGCGTATCACCCCGCGCATGAAAACTTGCCACCACGGAGCGGATCGAGACCGCAGCGATGAGCCCCACGCCGTAAGCCGAGAGAATGCTTGCGGATTGGGCCGCTGCCGCCGCATCGAATGCTCCGCGCTGAAAAACGGCACGGATCACAAGCTCAGGAATAACCAGTGTTGCCACCCAAAAAGGCGCAGCAAGCAGCAGCGTCAGCGCCAGCGTGCGGTTCTGTGCATCATGGGCGGCGCTGAAATCCTCAACGGCAATATGCTTCGTCATGGTTGGCAAAAGCACCGTTCCCGCCGCAATCGCGATGACTCCAAGGGGGAGCTGATAGATCCGGTCGGCATAATAGAGGGCGGAGGCCGAGCCTTCGGGCAGCAATGTCGACAGGATCGTATCAGCGAACATGGCGATCTGGACACCCGCCGAACCGATCACGGCCGGCAGGAAAGCCGAGAAGAAGCTGCGAATATCCTTGTCCAGCGTGACGCTGCGAGGCAACGCCAGCATTCCGGCCCGCCAGGCAGCAAAAGCAAGCAAGGCCGCTTCCAGAATACCGGCTGCAAAAACACCCCAGCCCGCCGCATGCGCCGGCGTCGGAAACAGGAACGCCATCTGCACGAAAACCAGCAACGACAGATTGAGCAACACGGGTGCCGCCGCCGCCGCCGCATAGCGGCCTGATGCATTCAGGACGCCGGACCACAGCGTCACCAGAGTGATCAGCAGCAGATAGGGAAATGTAATCCGTGTGATCTCCACCGCCAGCGCAAATTTAGGGCCATTGCTGACAAAGCCTGGCGCAAGGAGCTGGACAACCGAAGGCGTGAAAACCAACGCCAGTGCCAGAATCACGCATTGCGAAATGAGCAGAAGCGACAGGATGCGGCCTTGAAAGAGATGCGCCGTAGCGTCGCCATCCTTGATGCGGATGCGCGAAAAGGCAGGCACGAACGCCGCATTGAAGGCACCCTCGCCGAAAATCGCGCGAAAATGATTCGGCAACCGGAAAGCCACGGTGAAGACATCCATCAATCCGCCCGCGCCAAGCACGGACGCCATCACCACATCACGAGCAAAGCCTGTGATGCGCGACAGCAGCGTCCAGCCGCCAACCGAGAGAATCGCACGAAGCATCAGCGTTGTTTAGCAGAGGAACGACGAGGAGATGCAATAGGCACTGCCGGAGCAATGTCGGCAGGCTCCAGATCAGTCCTCGCGTTGATTTCCTGGGCAATGATATAAAGCGGTCGCTCCTTCACTTCCGCAAAGATTCGCCCGACATATTCGCCGATAATGCCGAGAAAAATCAGCTGGATTCCAGCAAAGAACATCACCGAAACAAGGATCGACGGAAAACCCGGAACATCTGCACCAAAAATGATGGTGCGGATCACGGTCACGATCGCATAGACGAAAGCGAGGATCGAAATGATCACGCCGGTGTAGGTCGCCAGACGCAGCGGCGCGGTGGAAAAAGACGTCAGGCCATCGAAGGCAAAGCGGAAAAGCTTGCGATAATTCCATTTCGTTTCGCCATGCAGACGCTCTGCCACCTGATAAGGGATACCGATCTGCCGGAAGCCCACCCAGGCGAACAACCCCTTGGAGAAACGCGCCCGCTCCGGCATGCGCCGCAAGGCTTCCAGAACACGTCCGGAAACCAGCCTGAAATCGCCAGCACCTTCAGGCAGCGGGATCTCGCCAAAGCGCTCGAAAATCGCATAAAAGCGCTGCGCAAACCGGCTGTAGGTCTTGCCATCCGTCGAACGATCCACCCGCTGGCCGTAGACCATGTCATAGCCCTCGTGCCATTTCGCCACAAAAGCCGGGATGGTTTCCGGCGGATGCTGCAAATCCGCATCAATGAACACCGCCGCTTCGCCGCGCACATGATCAATCCCTGCCGCCAGCGCGACTTCCTTGCCGAAATTGCGGCTGAAGGAAATGCAGCGAATGCGCGGATCAGCCTCCGCTTGTTTCTGCATGGCCGAAAAGGTGCCATCGCGGCTTCCATCATCAATGAACAGGATTTCATGCGATGTGACGCAACCCGCCAGAACAGCCGTCAACCGCGCCGCGATCAAGGGAACATTGCGTTCCTCGTTGAAGACCGGAACGATGACGGAAAGCTCAGGCCGCGAGAAAGCCTTGTGCTTTAATGGCGATATGGCGACAGAAGACAGGGGGACGGATGGCTTTTTTGGCATGGACATATTTGTTCTTTATCATGAGCCTTCCTGTCCATAAACTGAATGAAACCATCAAACTCAGATCCATTCAATCCAGCGAGGGCCGTTTGGCGACTTTGACATTGATCGCGGATGATTATGCGATGACGGCGGGCGTCTCACGCGGCATCCTGCGTCTGCTTGAACATGGCCGCATCTGCGGTGCTGGCGCAATGACCAACCGACCGCACTGGAAAGGCTGGTCGAACACGTTCCGCAGCTTCCATGGCCAGCGTGATCTCGGCCTGCATCTCAATCTCACGCTTGGCAAGCCGCTGAGCGCAATGCCCGCCTTTGCCGCCAGCGGAACCCTGCCCAGCATCGGTGATATTGCCAAAGGCGCGCTGTCGATGCGACTACCACTCGATGAA
>JANNRX010000145.1:0-6211 GCA_031401875.1 Hyphomicrobiales bacterium
CGACACTGGCCCTCCTTCCGCGATGCAATGGCGGCGGTGCATGATCCCTCCGAAATCCGGGATCTTTCGCCTGCCAGTCTCGTAAGGCAAAGGCTTGCCTATGACGAGCTTCTGGCCAACCAGCTCGCAATCATCATGGTCCGGGCGAAAATGAAAAAAGCAGCGGGCCGCCCTACCAACGGTACCGGCCTGATCACGGCACAATTGCGCGCCGCATTGCCGTTCGCGCTCACCGCGGGGCAAGAGCAATCCGTCAGCGAGATCGAGGCCGATATGGCGTCATCCGAGCGCATGCTGCGCTTGTTGCAGGGCGATGTCGGCTCCGGCAAGACAGTGGTCGGTCTGCTTGCCATGGCACGAGCGGTAGAGGCAAAGCGGCAAGCCACTATGATGGCCCCGACCGAGATACTGGCGCGCCAGCACTTCGACCGCATGCGTCCGCTGGCTGAAGCATCGGGCATGCGCATTGCCCTGCTGACGGGCCGTGACAAGGCAGGCGAGCGCCGCCAGACACTTGCAGGCCTTGCCGATGGCAGCATCGACATTGCCGTTGGCACCCATGCCTTGTTTCAGGAGCAGGTCGTGTTCAGGGACCTTGCTCTTGCGGTGGTGGATGAACAGCACCGCTTTGGTGTGCATCAGCGCCTGGCGCTGTCAGCAAAAGGCGAAGGCGTTGACCTTCTGGTGATGACGGCAACGCCCATTCCACGCACCCTGGTGTTGACCTATTTCGGCGACATGGATGTCTCGGTATTGCGCGAGAAACCGGCGGGTCGCAAACCCATCGATACACGCTCGGTTTCGCTGGATCGCCTGGATGAGGTGGCGGCAGGAATCCTGCGGGCTGTCGGCAATGGGGCGCAGGTCTATTGGGTCTGCCCGCTGGTCGCAGAATCCGAATTGCTGGATGTCTCCGCGGCGGAAGAACGCTTCGCGCATCTCCAGTCCTTGCTTGGCGATGCCGTGGATCTCGTGCATGGCCAGATGCCCGGAGCGCAGAAAGATCGTGCGGTCGAGCGCTTCGCAACGGGGCAAACGCGCATTCTCGTCAGCACCACCGTGATTGAAGTAGGCGTCGATGTGCCCAATGCCTCGGTGATGGTCATCGAGCATGCCGAGCGGTTTGGCCTGGCACAATTGCATCAGTTGCGCGGTCGCGTGGGACGGGGTGCCGCCTCATCAACCTGCATCCTGCTCTACAAGACTCCATTGGGTGAAACCGCCAAGGCACGGATCGCCATCATGCGCGAGACGGAGGATGGATTCCGGATTTCGGAAGAAGATCTGAAACTGCGCGGCGAAGGCGATGTGCTGGGTGCCAAACAAAGCGGTGCGCCGGGGTTCAGATTGGCCGATATCGCGGTGCATGCCGATCTCATCGCCATGGCGCGCGATGATGCCAAGCTGCATCACAGCCGCGATCCTGATCTGGCTAGCGAACGCGGCAAGGCCTTGCGCGTGCTGCTCTATCTTTTCGAGCGCGATGAAGCGGTCAAATTGCTCCGGGCAGGCTGAAAGCGATTTTCAGACCTTGGCAAACACGCGTCCGCCCTGACCTCGTTCCGCCAGATTATCGCTTTCGAGATCGTAGAGGATGATTTGCATCTCGCGGATGGAAATGCCTGCAGCACGGGCAAGCTCATCGGGATCCGTGGGAGCCATGGTCAGCAATGCCAGAACCCGGTCGCGGTTGGATTGCGGCGGCCCCTCCTCCCAACCCTCAAACGGTGGTTCCGAGGGGCCTGTGTCCGGCCGCAAGCCCGTTTCCAGCCAGTCCGTTTCATCCCAAAGCGATTCTTCGCGATTGTCACCGCCGCCATCCGAAATGGAATGATCCGTGAATTCCTTGTCGATCAACGGGTTGAGCACTTCAAGGATATCAGCCTCATTGCGCACCAGCGTTGCGCCCTGCCGGATGAGTGAGTTTGGCCCTTCCGAGCGCAGATCGAAGGGGGAGCCAGGCACGGCAAAAACCTCCCGGCCCTGCTCATTGGCAAAGCGTGCCGTGATCAGCGATCCTGATTTTAGTGCAGCCTCGATGATGACAGTGCCCAGTGACAGGCCTGAAACGATGCGGTTGCGTCGCGGAAAATCCCGCCCTCTGGGCTGCCAGCCAAACGGCATTTCAGAGACAACGGCCCCCTTGTGGCAAAGCTGTTCGAAAAGAGCCCGATTTTCTTCCGGATACAGCCGATCCAGCCCGCCCGCCACAACGGCAATGGCCGACGTCGGCAGACTGGCATGATGCGCTTTGGCATCAATGCCGCGCGCCAGCCCTGAGACGATACCGAAACCAGCACCACCAAGCCGTGCGCTCAGCCGCTCTGCCATCTTGAGGCCAGCTGTCGAGGCATTGCGGGATCCTACGATGGAGATGAGTGGCTGCGCGGCAAGATTGAAAGGTCCGATCACGGTGAGCAGCGGAGGCGCGCTGTCAATCACGGCAAGCGCCTTGGGATAGACAGTTTCACCCCTGGCGATGAAGCGCGCCCCAAAGCGCTGGACCGCACGCAACTCATCCTCGGCAGCAGCTTGTGTGGTCAGAGCAACAGACTTGAGGCCTCGTTTTCTTGAGAGTTCAGGCAGGGCCTTGAGCGCTTCGGCGGCCCCACCATAATGGTTGAGCAGGGAAAAGAATGTGCGAGGTCCGACACCCTCTGTGCGGATCAGCCTGATCCAGTCCAGCAGCTGATTCTCGGAGAGCGTTATCCCTGCGGTTGAAGCCAAAGCGCGCTTATCCCTTCTGGCCGATCTTGCCTTCGACACCGCCGATCAGACGCTTGATGTTGTCGCGGTGCATGACGAAGATCAGCAGGGTGAGGATAACGAAGAGCCCCGCCGCAGCTGTTTGCCCCGTCCACAGCAAAGCCAGGGGAATGACAGCCGACGCCACCAGTGCAGCAAGGCTCGAATAGCGAAACAGGAAGGCCACCAGAAGCCACAGACCTGCAAAGAGAAAGCCCCCCTGCCACCAGAGGCCAAACAGAATACCCAGAAACACCGCAACGCCCTTGCCGCCTTTGAAGTCGAGCCAAACCGGGAATAGATGGCCAAGAAACGCGCCGAGCCCGGCGGCAAGCGCCAATGGTGCGCCCCAGAGACCAGCAATGAGCACCGCAGCTGTACCTTTGAGGGCATCACCAACCAGCGTCGCAGCAGCAAGCCCTTTGCGTCCCGTTCTCAGAACATTGGTGGCGCCAATATTGCCCGAACCGATGGAGCGGATATCCTCGGTTCCAGCAAACCGCGTGATCAGTAGTCCGAATGGAATTGAGCCAAGCAGATATCCGAACGCAAGGGCCAGAAACACAAGCGGGCCGGAGAAAATCCAGAGGAATGCGTCAGCCATTATCCATCTCAAGGAGGTTATAATCCAGCAGTGCTTTTCTCAGGATATCAGCATCACACCCCGGTGACAGCCCCCGCGTTGCTGATTTCACTCGTGAAAAATGCATAAAAAAAGCGAGCCTGCGCTCGCTTTTGGTTTTTGTTGCTCGGTGAGAAACAGTAATCAGCGTGTGATCTCGTTGCCTGCGAAGAACTGGGCAATTTCCATCGCTGCCGTTTCTGGAGCGTCCGAGCCGTGAACCGAATTCTCGCCGACGGACTTGGCGAACAGTTTGCGAATGGTGCCTTCAGCAGCATTTGCCGGGTTGGTCGCACCCATGACATCACGATACCGGGCAATGGCATTCTCGCCTTCCAGAATCTGCACCACAACAGGTGCCGAAACCATGAAATCAACCAGTTCGCCGAAAAAGGGCCGTTCCTTGTGCACGGAATAAAAGGCTTCCGCCTGTGCCCGGGTCATCTGGATGCGCTTCTGGGCAACAATCCTGAGGCCTGCTTTCTCGATCACGGCATTGACCGCCCCGGTGAGATTACGCTCGGTGGCGTCTGGCTTGATGATGGAGAATGTCCGCTGAACAGTCATGATTCAATCCTTGGTATTCGCAAAAAGAAACGCGCGCAGTTCATACCCGCGCGCGGCAAAAGGAGCAAGCTTGCTTGTGGCCGAGGAACAAACCAGTGAGAGCAGTCAGTCGTCTGCGGACAATATCTTTGCCCGGAACAGAAAGCCGGAAATCAAGCCGCCAACCAATGGTGCCACGAGGAAAACCCAGAGCTGGCTGATAGCCTGTCCACCGGCATAGATGTTCGGCGCCAGTGTTCGTGCCGGATTCACCGAGGTGCCCGTGACAGGAATCAGGACGATATGGATCAATGCCAGTGTGAGCCCGATGATCAATCCCGCCACCATGCCGGTGCCAGCCTTGGCCTGCGTCACACCAAGGATCACTGCCGTGAAGATCATGGTTCCGATGACCTCGATCAGAAAGGCGGATGTGACGGCCCAGTTTCCAAAATCGTTCTGCCCAAACACGCCGCCTGAAATCTTGTATCCGCCCGGAGCGCCAGAAAGCACAAGTGCGAGCAATCCTGCTCCTACGAAACCGCCGATGCATTGGGCAATGATATAGCCCGGAACATCCTTGCTATCGAAACAGCCCGCAGCCCAAAGCGCAACCGTAACAGCCGGATTGATATGGCAGCCAGAGACAGGACCAATTGTGTAGGCCATGGCGGTTACCGAAAGGCCAAAGGCCAATGCAATGGCAACCACGCCTTGGGTGTGAACCGAGATTGCCATGGATGCTTGGGGAGTGAGGCCGATGCCCAGCAAATTGACTGCGACAACAGCGCCGCACCCACAAAACACAAGAACGGCGGTACCAAAAAGCTCAGCAATGTATTTTTTCATATTCGAATATTTCCCTATGCAAAATATGCACAGCCCGAGAATTATTCGATTCGCTCAGTATGACAACTCTCTTGTCAGTGAGACAATTTTCATTGAATTTTTTATATCATGATCAATTTTGAACGTAAAAGTCACTATTCAGTGAATATTGCCGCTGCCAGGAAAGCTTTTTACCGAAGCATCAATCGAGCCTGAAATGTCTGCGAAGGTGAACACCAATCCAGTTTCCCGGGATAGCGAGTGCAAGCCAGACAATACCATGCAGGCTGCCTGAAACCGTGCCCGAGAAAAACGCACCGATATTGCACCCGGTGGCCATGCGGGCCCCCACCCCCATCAGCAATCCTCCCAGAACAGCGGCAAGCAGAGAAAGAAACGGAATATGCGATTGCGGCCGGAACTTTCCAGCCACTCCCGCCGCCGTCAATGCTCCAAGCATGAGCCCGAAATTCATCACAGAGGTGACATCCGCAAAAACGCTGCGGCCCAGTGCGGGATCACCCTGCCAATAACGCCAGCCTGAAACATCCATGCCGAAAGCGTGCAGAAGTTTGGCACCCCAAAGCGCGAAAGCCGACGTGATGCCCCAGGGTTGACCTGCCACAATCAGAGTGGCGATATTGATCACGGCCAGTGCCACCGCACCGAGCACCAGTGGCCATGGGCCACGCAGCAGATTGCCGTTCCAGCCTGTCCAGAGCGGCGCAATGGCGCCATGCTGCTTGCTCTCGCGATATCCCAGCAAGCCATAGACAAATGCCAGGATGGCCGCGGCCACAATCAATGCGATCCAGGGACCAAGACTTTCCACCAGCGAATAACGGCCGATCTCTGGCCATGCCATCCAGCCGCCGGGATCCGCAGTGGCGATGACCGAGCCAACGATGAAGGCCACCAGCGTCACCACCATGCGACTGCTGCCCCCGCCAACGGTGAACAAAGTGCCGGACCCGCAGCCGCCCCCGAGTTGCATGCCGATACCAAAGAGGAAAGCCCCCAGGAGAAGGGCAATACCGACAGGATTGACAAACCCGCCCAACGCCTGTCCGGCAAACTCCCCTTGCCCAAGCAGCGGAAAGAAAACTGCGATAGCAACTGCAAGCATGATGATCTGGGCACGGATACCGACGCTTCTTCCCTCATTGATCATGCGGCGCCAGGCAGCCGTAAAGCCAAAAGAGGCATGATACAGAGCGATACCAGCGGCAAATCCGATCACCGCCAGCAAGGCCTGACGAATCCCACCAACCCAGGCCGCAGCGAGCACAATCGTGGCAAGCCCCATCACGCCGCCGCCAATGACAGGGAACTGCATGGCCGGAAATGTTGGAGAAACTTTGGTCGAAGCATAGCTCATGACGAAATCCTTACGCAAAAAATCATGCAGTCAAACACAAGCTTTATGCCTGTTCCGCCTCCATGTCAGATAACAAAACCGCTATGAAACAA
>JANNRX010000146.1:0-2146 GCA_031401875.1 Hyphomicrobiales bacterium
CGCGGGAACCAATGCCACAGGGGTTATTCTTTGCCACCAGGTGCGGGCACTGGATCTAAAGGCGCGGGGCGCAAAATTCTCTGAAAAAGTGCCGGATTTCATCATGGATGAGGTGCTGGCTCGTGTGCAGCCGCTCTTCGATTGAAACCCTTCACCACCCCCACCACTTCCCGCCACTCCTCCAGCGTCATCCCGGTCAGGTTATTGGGCGGCATCGCATGCGTCAGCACCGAATGCAGACGGATCGCGTCGCGCTGCAAGGCGATCTGGTCGTCGGGCCCAATGGTTCCAGCGCGTAAAAACACGGCCCGAGGCTGCGACACTTGTACAATACCAGCCCCTGCCGCCAGCAATTGTCGTTTTTCTGTTTTGCCCTTATCCAGAGAGGAGAGGCAAGCATGTCCACTCAGAATAGTGATTCCCCGCTTTCCGGCCACGTTATCCTGAAGCGGCTCCAGCGTCTCGCCCGCCATACCGATGTGCCCGGCACAATGACGCGGCTGTCGCTTTCGCCTGCCCATCGCGCCGCGGCGGACGAGGTTCTGGACTGGTTCAGGGCGGCGGCCATGATAGCGGAGATCGACCCGCTGGGTTCTGTGACCGGACGCACCGCCAGTGACAGCAACGATGCCAGAACGCTCATCATCGGCTCGCATATCGACACGGTGCCTGATGGCGGCATCTATGACGGCGTTCTTGGCGTTGCCACCGGGGTGGCGGTTGTTGAGGCCCTTGTGCGCAACGGCAAGCGGCTGCCATTCCATCTTGAGCTGCTGGCATTTTCCGATGAGGAAGGCGTGCGCTTTCCATCCTCTTTCAGTTCCTCCCGCGCAGTTGCGGGAAGCTTTGATGAGAAGCTCCTGCGCGAAAAGGACCGCCACGGCATCACGCGTGAAGAGGCGTTGAAAGCCTTTGGCTGCGATCCCTCGCAATGGGCCAGCGTGCGACGCAATCCTGAAAGCCTGCTGGGCTATCTGGAAGTGCATATCGAGCAGGGCCCGGTGCTGGAGGCAGAAAACCAGCCACTCGGCATTGTTTCGGCCATCGTCGGGCTTTCGCTTGGCACGGTGACGGTGACAGGCAAGGCGGGCCATGCAGGCACAACGCCCATGAAACACAGGCATGATGCGCTGGCAGCGGCTGCGGAGATGGTGCTCCAGATCGAGCGCATTGCCTGCGACCGCGATGACGTGATGGCCACCGTCGGGGCTCTTGAGGTCGTTTCCGGTGCGGGCAATGTCATCCCCGGTCGCGTTACCTTCAGCTATGATGTGCGCAGTTCGCAGGATCAGACCCGCGTCAAGGCCATCGCCCTGATCATGGGTCGCTGCCGGGAAATTGCCCAGGAACGCGGCGTCGCCATCGACATTGATATGCGTTCAGCAATGCCTGCTTCACAATCCGATCCCGCCCTGATGGATGCGCTGTCAACCGCCATCCGCAAGCAGGGAGGCACGGCGCGCAAGCTGCTCTCGGGTGCCGGCCACGACGCCATGATCTTCCGCACCATCTGCCCGCAGGCCATGCTCTTCGTGCGCAGCAAGGATGGGCTCAGTCATCACCCGGATGAATTCAGCAGCACGGATGATATCGGTGCAGGCGCGCAGGCACTCTATGATGCCGTGCTCGTTCTGGCGGAAAACATGGGAGCATAGAGCCTGCTGTTTTCGCTTAGGCGTTCAGCCGCCAGATCGTGATGTTCAGGAACAGCGCAAAGCTGACCCAGCAGAGGTAAGGCAACTGTATCACGGCCGCAAAAGCATCCACCTTGCGGAAGGTCAGCACCATGAAGGCGACGGCAAGAACCAGTCCGAACGCCACAATGACGCCGGCACCCGGATTGCGTGCGCCAAAAAAAGCGATCGACCAGCCCGCATTGAAAAGAATCTGTACCACAAAGGCGAGGATGGCATGATTTCGCGCCTTTCCCGCGCCGACATGCCGCAAGATGCGCCAGAAGCCGAAAATCATCAGCGAGAACAGTATTGGCCAGACAATGCCGAAAAGCCAGTTCGGCGGATTGAAAGCAGGCTTGTTCAATCCTGCATACCATACCGGGATCGCAGGCGCTGTAACCGCCGATCCCGTCAATGCCGCAGGCACTGTAATCACCAGCGCAATAGCAAGAAAAATCAGCGACTGCCGG
>JANNRX010000147.1:0-3428 GCA_031401875.1 Hyphomicrobiales bacterium
CTGAAAACCAACCCCGACGGGCTCCAGTTTTCCTTGCGCGATCCCGGACAGCAGAACCGAAACGGTCAGCAGCATGAACCACAAAGCAACGGACGGATCGCGGACCGTATCGAGTTTGAAAAACCCCTGATCGATGACATTGCGCTTCGTACTTTCCGCTACCGCGGCCCTGCCTCAGGCAGTCTCGACATCAGCATATAAGGAAGAGACATCATGTCCCTTGGTAACAGTGCATCCATCAATAACACGGTCTCCAGCCTGACCAGCGCAGCGACTGGCACATCAGCCGGCGCGGCTTCAAGCCGTCAGACCATTGCCCAGAATTTTGATGCATTCCTCAACCTTCTGACAACCCAGTTGCGCAACCAGGATCCATCATCTCCGCTGGATGCCAACCAGTTCACGCAGCAGCTTGTGCAGTTTTCCGGTGTTGAGCAGCAGCTTCGTTCGAACGACCTGCTGACGACGATCTCGAAAAACATCGGCGGCAGCGGCTCAGGCGGATCAGCAGCCAAGCTCAATGCGGCCTCCGCGGCAAGCCTGATCGGAACACAGGTTTCTGCGGACGCAGGCACCGCAAGGCTTTCGCCCAGAGCCGGCGGTGGATCCGGCGCGGATTATCCCGTGACAATCCCGCCAGGAACACGGGGCATCGAAGTTGCCATTACCAATGCTGCGGGCGAAGAGGTCTATCGCGGAAACTGGTCGCCCCCAGGATCTGGCGAACAGGTCTTCAATTGGGACGGCAAACGTGCGAGCGGCATCGCCGTGGAC
The DNA here is from genome assembly GCA_031401875.1 of Hyphomicrobiales bacterium. GTDB lineage: Bacteria > Pseudomonadota > Alphaproteobacteria > Rhizobiales > Beijerinckiaceae > JADCCX01. The sequence goes on from JANNRX010000147.1 coordinate 775, forward strand.
GCATCTGGAGCCTATACAATCTCAGTGACCGGACAAAGTGCCTCCGGACTGCAATCTCGCCTGTCAACCGAGAGATCGGGCATTGTCAATTCGGTCGATATCTCGGGAACGGAAGAACAGGTCCAGTTCGGCAGCTTTACCTTGCCGCTCTCGCAGATCAAAAAGGTTTCACGCGCTCCAGGCTGAGCGAACCAGCCCGACGCTGCTGACTTGCCTTTTAGCGCATTCCCCTGGCCAACGCGGCCCTCAGCTGATCGAGCTGACGCACGACAGGGTTGATCGAGGGTTCATCCTGCTGAGCTTCATCGGCATGCAGCAGTTCGTCGAGTTTGAGGATGCGTGCATGCAGCCTCATCGAATGCTGGATGAGATCGTTCAGCTTTTCTGGAAGCAGCGTCAGCATTTCCGGCGCACTGGATGTCTCGGATGGTTGCAGCTTGATTTTGCGGTGCTCTGTCTCGGCTTCTTTACGTGTCAGCTCGCCTTCATTGACTGCACGCTGCAAGAGTAACCAGGATGTGATCTGCATCAGACGGGTGGTGAGGCGCATGCTTTCGCTGGCATATGCCAACGCGGACATCCGCTGAAGAATGCGGGATTCCTGCCGACCATCGCCATCGAGATAGCTTGCCGTGGCTTCAACCAGACCCATGCCTTCGGAAAAAAGTGCCTTGAAAGCATCGGAAGCGACCATTTTCTCGGCAAACGAGATCGCAAACGGCTTCTCTGTCTTGGTCTGGACCTGCTCGATCATCGTACGCACCACCTGTTCATCAACATTAATTACTCACTAACAGGACCTTAACAAATCCTGCACAAACAAGCGCGGGTCATAACTGCTTAACCTTAATGCCGGTGCATCTCCTCCCATTCGGCATGCTGTCAGACGAATGGACCCCTTGTGCAGGCGACAAATCACTGCACATAATAAATTGGACTAGACAACGGCCTCAACCGTTGCAGAATAAGCCCATCAAGGGAGGGCGGCAGTCAATGTCGCTTGGGGAAATAAGTGCAAAGAACCGTTCTGGAAGCCGACACATTCGGCAAGCTCCTTGCCGAGAACGCAAGGCTGCGTGGCGCACGCCCTGCCATGCGGGTGAAGAGCAGCGGCATCTGGCAGAGCTGGACCTGGAGTGAGGTTTATGGTGAGGCCTGCGCACTGGCTGCGGGACTCCAAAAACTCGGGCTCAAGCGCGGCGACAAGATCGCCATCGTTGGCGGCAACCGCCCGCGCCTCTACTGGAGCATCATGGCAGCGCAGATCCTGGGTGCCATACCGGTCCCTGTCTATGCGGACGCCATTGCCAATGAACTCGCTTATGTGCTGGACAATGCCGAGGTTTCCTTCGCCTCGGTGCAGGATCAGGAACAGGTGGACAAGATTCTTTCCGTTTCGGACCGCGTAAAAAGATTGAAAACGATTGTTTATGATGAAGAGCGCGGTCTTGAGGATTATGACCACAAGACGCTGCATCCGATTGACGCCATCATCGCCTCAGGCAAGGCAATGCTTGCCGATGGGCCAGATGCGCGAGGGCTCATCGATGCGGAGATCGCCGCAGGCAAAGGCGATGATATCTCGATCATTCTCTACACCTCCGGCACCACAGGGCGCTCGAAAGGCGTGATGCTGTCAGCAAGCGGCTGCATCAATGCGGCAAGGGACACGGTCACCTTTGACAAGCTGACCGATCAGGATTCCGTGCTTGCCTATCTGCCTTTGGCCTGGGTTGGGGATCATTATCTCAATTACGCCCAGTCGATGGTTGCAGGCTTCTGTGTGGCCTGCCCAGAAAGTGCGGAGACTGCCCAGGCTGATCTCAAGGAAATTGGCCCAAGCTTCTATTTCGCTCCCCCCCGCGTTTTCGAAAACCTGCTGACCCGGGTCATGATCCGCATGGAGGACGCCGGTGGGCTGAAGCGTAAGCTCTTCCATCATTTTATTGGCGTTGCCAAGAAATGGGGCGAGAAAATCCTGAACGGCGAAAGCGTTCCCATTGGGGCACGGCTTTCCTACGGTCTTGGCAATCTCGTCGTCTATGGTCCGTTGAAAAATGCGCTGGGCTTTTCCAATGTCCGGGTGGCCTATACTGCCGGTGAAGCCATCGGCCCCGAGCTTTTCTCGTTTTATCGCTCACTCGGCATGAACCTGAAGCAGCTTTACGGACAGACCGAGGCTTTCTTGTACATAACGGCCCAGCCCGATGGGCAGATCCGCTCCGATACGGTTGGCCCCGCAACCCCCAATGTCGAGATCAAGATCACGGAAACCGGCGAGGTTATCTACAAAAGCCCGGGCCAGTTCGTTGGATATTACAACGATCCCGAAAAAACAGCCGAGACCATGACCCCCGATGGTTATGTGAAAACCGGAGATGCGGGGTTCTTCGACAGCAACGGGCACCTGCGCATTATCGACCGCGCCAAGGATGTGGGAAAGCTCAACAACGGCGCGCTCTATGCCCCGAAATACATCGAAAACCGTTTGAAATTCTTCACCAACATCCAGGAAGTCGTGGCCTACGGCCAGGACAAGGATTTCGTGGCCTGCCTGATCAATATTGATATTGTTGCTGTCGGCAACTGGGCAGAACGCAACAATGTCTCCTACGGGGGATATCAGGAACTTGCCGGGCTGCCAGAGGTCTATG
>JANNRX010000148.1:0-3291 GCA_031401875.1 Hyphomicrobiales bacterium
GTCATTGCGAGTGAAGCGAAGCAATCCAGCAGGATGTATCAGACATCCAGGGTGCGGATAGTCAGCACTGGATTGCTTCGCGTCGCTCGCAATGACAGACCCGCCCTCCGCTCCCTCAGCACTGATCGATCTTCCATTTCACCTGTTCAAATTCTCCCGACTGCCTTACGTTTCCTTCAGAGCATTTCACCTGGGAGAAAACCATGCGCCGTTTCGTGCCATCCATCGTCGCCGCCGGCCTTGTTCTGGCCACGGTTCCCGCCTTCGCCGCCGAATTCCGTGTCATGACCACCGGCGCGCCCAGATATGTGGTTGATGCCGTGGCCGCAAAGCTTGCGGCCGAGACCGGCCACAAGGCCGTGTTCATTCAGGACACCGCTGGCGGTGTGCGCAAGCGCATCACGGAGGGTGAGATCGTCGAGGTGGTGGTTGCCACGCCTGATGTTCTGAATGCGTTGGCGGCAGCCGGGAAGGTTGTTGCCGGTTCGCGCATTGATTTCGCCACGACGGGCGTGGGCGTCGGCATCAAGGAAGGCCTGCCAAAGCCTGATATTTCAACCGTTGACGCCATCAAGAAGCTGGTGGCGGAGGCCCCCTCGATTGCGCTCCCTGATCCGAAGGCGGGCGGCACAAGCGCCGTCTATATCGAGAGCCTGTTCAAGCGACTGGGTGTCGCGGATGTCGTGAACGCAAAGGCCAAGCTGAAAGCGGGCGGCTATGCCGCTGACCTGGTGGCGAGCGGCGACGCGGTGATCGTCTTTCACCAGATGAGCGAAATCAAGCCGGTAAAAGGTGTGACCCTGATCGGGCCGCTGCCTGCCGAAATCCAGCTGGTCACGACCTATTCAGCCGCCTTGTCCACGGGGCCGATTTCTGATGCTGCCAAAGCCTTCATGACCGCTGTCGGTGGTCCGTCGGGACGGGCAGCAACCATCGCTGTCGGCATGGACCCGGCGAAGTAAAGCAGGGAACGCCGGATGATGTCCTTCCTGAAAAAACTTTTTGGGGGTGGTTCCTCGGGTGGCAACTCCCCATCCGAACCCGCACCCGCCGCCACTGTCGAGCACAGCGGCTTCACCATCCACGCCACGCCCTATCAGGACAAGGGTCAGTGGCAGATGTGCGGCGTTATCGAGAAAGAGATCGCAGGCGAGCTGAAATCGCATCGCTTCGTGCGGGCGGACCGTTTCGGCTCCAAGGAGACGGCGGCGGAGTTCACGCTGGTGAAAGCCCGCCAGATCATCGACCAGATGGGCGACAAGCTGTTCGGGTGATTTGATTCGTGTCTGTCATTCCAGAATTCCGCAGGAATATCTGGAATCCAGTCTTTCATTGCGAGTTATGAAAGCAAGTCTGGATTCCCACTTTCACGGGAATGACAATCTCCTAATCATAACTTGCTCCCAATCATGGCTTGACGGCGCGGCTCCTTCAGCCGACGCTTGCAGGGTGAAGACGCTCTCCCCTGATCCTTACATTCCTGACAGTCCCTATGCCTGGCGGCGGCTGGGCCTTTCACTGATCATCTCCACCATCGCTGGCAGTGGCATGTGGGCGATTGTCGTTGTCATGCCCGCCGTGCAGGCAGAATTCGGCATCAACCGGGCCGATGCAACGATTCCCTATACGGTCATGATGCTGGGATTTGCCTTTGGCACCATTGTGCTTGGTCGCATGGCGGACCGCACCGGCATTGTCGCGCCCATCCTGATCTCGGGTAGCTGCCTTGGTGCGGGCTTTCTGCTGGCGGGTCTGGCCCCCAACCTGCTGATGTTCTCGGGCGCCCATGCGCTGCTGATCGGTGTTGGCGCGGGCACGGGTTTTGCGCCGCTGATGGCGGATATCTCACATTGGTTTGTCCGGCGGCGCGGGTTCGCCGTGGTCGTGGTGGCGGCGGGAAATTATCTCGCGGGCACGCTCTGGCCGCTTCTCATGAACCTTTCACTCCCCCAGCTGGGCTGGCGGCAGACCTATATCGCCATCGGCATTTTCGTGGCTGTCACGCTGGTGCCCATGGCGCTGCTGCTGCGGCCCAAGCCGTCCGCCCGCACCATGGCGGATGCGCAGGCCGCGACGGATGCGGCACGGGCTGATCTGGGCATGTCCCCCGCCACGCTGCAAATTCTGCTGACTGTTGCGGGTTTTGGCTGCTGCATGGCCATGGCGATGCCGCAGGTGCATATCGTGTCTTATTGCGCCGATCTTGGTTATGGCGTGGCACGCGGTGCGGAAATGCTGTCGCTGATGCTTGGGCTCGGCATTATCTCGCGCCTTGCCTCCGGTGTGGTGTCGGACAGAATTGGCGGCACGGCAACCTTGCTGGTTGGCTCCGCCATGCAGGGGCTGGCGCTGATGCTCTATCTGTTCTTTGACGGGCTCTCGTCGCTCTATCTCATTTCCGGAATCTTTGGCCTGTTTCAGGGCGGCATCGTGCCGATGTATGCTGTGCTCTGCCGCGAGTTCCTGCCGCCCAAAGAGGCCGGGCAGCGCATTGGCGTGGTTGTCTCCGCCACCATATTCGGTATGGCCGCCGGAGGTTATTTCTCGGGCTTGATCTATGATCTGACGCTTTCCTACCGTATGGCCTTTCTCAATGGCCTGCTATGGAACGCCGTCAACTTGATGGTTGTGGGCTGGCTGTTCTGGAAACAGCGCAAGGCGGCCGAAGCATCCGGGATTTCACGCATTGCATAAGACTGGCAACGCTTGAATCTCTTGTTTCGGGACAAGATTCCCGTCATCATCGGATTCAACTTCTCAGGACAATATCCATGCTCAAGACCACCATCGCAGGCTCATTGCCCAAACCGCTCTGGCTTGCAGAACCCGAAAAGCTCTGGGCCCCCTGGCGTCTCGAAGGCGATGCCCTCGCGGACGGCAAGCGTGATGCCACCATTCTTGCCGTCAAGCTGCAAGAGGACGCTGGCCTTGATATCGTGGGCGATGGCGAGCAAGCGCGGGTGCATTTCGTGCATGGCTTCCTCGCCAATCTCGACGGTATCGACTTTGCCAAGAAGACGCTGATGGGTATCCGCAACAACCGCTACAAGGCGGAGGTGCCCACGGTTATTGGCAAAATCCGCCGCAAGGGCTCCGTGCATGGCATGGAAGCGCAAGCGGCCCGCGCGCATACCACGCGCAAGCTCAAATTCACGCTGCCCGGCCCGATGACCATCGTCGATACCATCGCCGACGAGCATTACGGCCGCCGCGAGGATCTCGCCATGGCTTTCGCGGAGGTTCTGAACGAGGAAGCAAAGGAATTGCAAGCGCTGGGCGTCGACATCGTGC
>JANNRX010000149.1:0-12183 GCA_031401875.1 Hyphomicrobiales bacterium
GGAGAGCTTGAGCGCGGCCAGGCCTGCCAGAAGCAGCGCACGCGTCACCACAAGCTCGCGGGCATAGAGCAGCTCACCCTGATATTCGACCAGATTGCGCAGAGCCGGGATCGCCAGCATCGGCAGCAGATAAGGTGCGACGCGCGCCACATTGCCACCCAGCACCAACGGATAGAGCCAAAGCAGGATAACAAAAGCCAGAAGGCCGCATGTCGAGATCACAGCAATAACCGCCTCGATCAGGACCCGCTTGCGATGCCCCGCCATCACGCCTGTGCCACCTGTCCCTTCTTCTTGCATGATCTTTTGCACCAGCATCTGGTTGAAGCTTCTGACGGGAACAGCCGTCAGATCGATCAACCGCATGGCAATGGCGTAAAGTCCAGCCGTACGGTCACCCGCCATTGTGAGCACCAGAAGCTTGTCGAGTTCCGACTGGATGTAGAATGTGATTTCGGAAGCAGCGGCCATCAACGCGTCACGCATGCGCCTTGGGTAGAGTGCCCACACGAAGCGCAGCCGCATGCGTGGGGCAAAAAACAGCAGGGCAAACACCAGTGTCACTGCATTTGCAGCGGCATAGAACCAGATCCAGGCTTCAAGCTCCCGCCACGGCAGAAGGAAAAAAGCGATGGCAGCAAGAGTGCGGATGGCTGATCCCAGAACCACCAACGTGGCTGCCTTGCCAAAGCGGGACAAGCCATTCAGCATGATCACAACGTATTCAACAACGCGCCAGCCAATGATTTCAGCCGCCATGATCATCAGGAACGGTGCAAGTGCAATCTTGCCTGCAAAACCGGCGGCATGAATTCCCGCGGCCAGAAAGATGATCAACGGAAGCGACGCCATAGCCAGAGTCACAAGCCCGCCGCAATAAGCACCAAGCAGGCGATGTCTCGCTGCCGCCACACGGTAGACGGGTGAAATGAACCCGAAGGCAAGAACTCTTGAAAGAACCAGTCCGACAGCAGATGAAGAGGCGAAAATACCGAAATCGCCAAGATCAAGACTGTTGGCGATGATCAGGAAATAGACGACCGATATCAGCAGACGGCCAAGGACGCCCGAGGTGATCGTCAGATAATCCGTGATGGTTTTTCGCTCAAAAGTCATCGATGGCCAGGAGAACGCAACAGAAGAAAGCGACGGAGAATAGTGCCGTATGGACAGATGAATAGCATCCCGGCGTTAGCCTTAGATGAACGATGAAATTGCCGTTTTAGAAAGGGCGGTTTATTCATGTTGACATGACATGCCCATCCAATCCCAGCAAACCGGATCCTCTCATGCACTCCAGTCAGCCTTCACGCCGAGCTGCCCTCGCTGGTCTGGGCGCAGGTGCGGCAGCGACTTTGCTCCCCTCCCAAGACGCACAGGCACAGAGAAACGCCATTCGCTATGGTGTTGCCGCGATGAAAGAGAATTTCAACGAGGATCCTCTCTACCGCGATGCCCTGGTGAAATATTGCGATATCATCGTACCGATGAATGATCTGAAATGGGAAGCCTTGCGGCCTGCGCGGGGCCAGTTCAACTACACCGACGCAGATCGCACCATCCAGTTCGCCCAGAGCAATGGCAAAAGCGTGCGGGGGCACACGCTGTGCTGGTATAATGCGCTTCCAAACTGGGTGAAGTCCATCACGACAGCACGGGAAGCGGAAGCGGAACTGCGCAACCATATCGAGCAGGTCGTGGATAATTATCGCGGCAAAATTCCCTCATGGGATGTGGTCAATGAGGCGATTTCCCATGACACTGCAAAGCAGGGTGTATGGCGCAACACGTTCTGGCAAAATCTGCTCGGCGAACGCCATATCGAGATTGCCTTTGCAACAGCGGCCAAAGCTGATCCGAAAGCACAGCTTGTCTACAACGATTATGATCTTGAAAACACAGGCGAAAGAGAAAGCTTGCGGCGGCAGCATACACTCGCCCTGGTGAGACGCCTCAAGGACAAGAACATCCCGATCCATGCCGTGGGATTTCAGGCACATCTCTATGCCGAGCGCACCATAGACCCGGACGGCATCGCCCGGTTCGTGAAAGACCTCAGGGCCCTTGATGTTGCCGTCCTCGTGACAGAACTCGACCTGATCGACTGGCGCTTGCCCGCTGCAACGGCAGAGCGCGATGCGACTGCCGCGAGGCATGTGAAAACTTTCCTTTCGGCGCTTTCCGATGCTGGTCCGGTTGATTCGATCATCACCTGGGGGATTACGGACCGCTACAGCTGGATACCCGAGCACTTCAAACGCCGCGACGGATTGCCCAATCGCCCGCTGCCGCTGGATGAAAATTACAAACCGAAACCCTTTATGGATGTGATCAGCAAGTTTCGGGCCGGCCTTGGCTGATTTCATGTGCAGCTGAGGCTTATGGTAAACCAAAGCTTAGGAAGTTTCGGCAATGGTCGTTGTGTAATCTCGAAAAGGCCATGTTTGGCCATCATCCGTTCGGGATCAGCAGATCATTCATGTTCCAGTACGACCGCAGAAAGACCCCCGTAGAACCGCCCGGCCAGCGACAGGCCGCAGGCGGTTTCGGGTTTGTGGACTTTCCAACGGCGGTCTGGAAGCGCAAGTTCTGGCCTCTGGCCCTGAGTGTCATTCTCGCAGCCATCGCTGCAGTCTATGCGGGAATGCTGGAAGATCGCTACCAATCCACCGCACAATTGCTGATCGATCCACGTGAGCTGCGCATTCTCAATACGGATGTTGCGCCCAGCGGCCTGAACAGCGATTCAACAACGGCCTATCTTGAGAGCCAGGTGCGCATTATCACCTCGACGGATATGTTGCGCCGCATTTCCGGCCGGGAGCTTCTGGCCAAAGATACCGAGTACACAGGCAAGCCCGGTATTCTGGAACGCCTTTTCCCGATCACCAAGTCAGGGGATCAATCCATCCGGATCATCGAAAAACTGAGCCGCAATCTCTCGGTCCGCCGTGGTGAGCGCACCTTTATCGTGGATGTTGCTGTTACGGCGACAGTCCCGGAAAAAGCTGCCCGCCTCGCCAATGCTTTTGCAGGCGCCTATCTCGAAGATCAGGCCAATTCGCGCTCCGAGCAGGTTGGCCGGACAAGTGCGGCACTGACCTCCCGCCTGAACGATCTGCGTGAACGCGTCCGGGTTTCCGGCGACAAGGTTGAGGCTTACAAGAGTCAGAAGAATATCGTCAGCGCCAGCGGCAAGCTTGTCACCGACGAGCAATTGATTGCAGCGGCTACCCAGCTTGCTGCCGCCCGCTCGCGCACGGCGGATGTCAAGGCGCGGCTCGATCAGATCGAAAGTGTCCGCGCGCCCGTGACAGAGCGTGGTGCATTGCCCGAAGCGATCAACTCACAGACGATCGGATTGCTGCGCCAGCAGCTTGGCGAGGCCCAGCGCCGCATTTCAAACCTCTCATCAGCCCTTGGCCCGATTCATCCTGATCTGGTTTCCGCCCAGACGCAGTTCAGGGAAGCCCAACGTGCTGTCGCCGATGAAATCGGCCGCATCCGTCAAGCCGCGCGCGCCGATTTTGAACGCTCCCAGAACAGTGAACGCGCGGCCCAGGCGCAGGTTGACGCACTGAAGCAGGAAACCCTGACCAGCGGACGGGACAACGTGGAACTGCGCGAGCTGGAGCGTGATCTTGAATCAAACCGTGCCGTGTATCAGGCCTTTTTGCAGCGGGCCCGTGAAACGAGCGAGCAGCAGGGTCTGGACACGACCAACGCCCGCATCATCACCACTGCCGTGCCCTCCATCGACCGCGTAGGCCCGCCGCGCCGCCTGATGGTGATGGGAGCAGCTGCCGCCGGATTCCTTCTCGGATTGCTGATCGCGTTCAGTGCGGAATTCTCCGAGCGCATGAAGACCCGCAGAAAATATACCGAAACCATGCCGGTCTCATCGAACGCAAGAGTTGAACCATTGCCTGTTGCACAGCCTGCCGCATTGCAACCCGCAGTCGCCTCCGCGTCCCCTGTCGTGACAGACACGGCCACGGAGGATCTTATGCGGATGTTGCGGATGCTTGGCCGTCTGGAGAAGGCGATTGGGCAACACGGTATACCGCGCTAAATCGAAGGCCAATCACTGCAACCAGCAGCGAGAACCAGACGGGATCAGCGCGCCGGAAAAAATAGGTCTCCAGACACATATCGAGCGCGATGAAGAGCCACATCATCAAGAACATGCCCGCGAGCTTCTGATTGTCTTCTCCCGGTTGGCACTGGTGATAATCCAGCACCGGCTTGAGGACGAACACGTAAAGCACCATCATGAACCCTGGAATACCCAGCGTGAGCGCCACGTCGAGATAGCCATTATGGCCGTGGATGATCTTCTCGACCGCCCAGGCCAGTTCCAGACGCGATTCCCCCTTGAGCGTGGTATCCGTCTGCCAGAATGCCTCATAGCCGTACCCTGTCCAGGGTTTTGCTGCGAGCATTTCGAAGCCATAGCGCCAGATATCAAACCGGCCGGTAAATGTCGGGTCTTTCAGGGCCGCCTTGTTGAAATCAGCGATTTCAGGAACCAGCACCCCCCCGAGAGTGAGCGCCAGAAGAGCAAGAACCGGGCCCACGCAAATCACAAGCCTCAAGGGCAATGAACGAACCCGCTCCGCCATATAGCCAAGCAACATTGCCGCAGGCAGCAGCGCGAGTGCAGTCTTTGACTTGGTGAAATACAGAAAAACCACGCCCCCCGCGAGCAGTACCCAACCCAGTTTCCTGCGCTCCACGCGCAGGGCATAGAGCCCGGCTATCGCAAAGGTTGCCATGGCACCGCCCGCGATATTCTTGTGATCGTAATGGCCTTTCCATGAGCCCGCATGCTCGGGCTCGAAAGGATCAAAATCGGTATGCTTGCCCAGATGCGGCAGGGCTATCACACCAAAATATGCCATCAGCATCGTTCCCAGGGTGGCGTATAGAAACAGATTTTGGAACTGGCGAAATCGCTCGGGCAAAGCAAACAGCGAGGCCGCCAGAAAAATCACGATCATGGTGAATGCAAAGGCGCGAAACGAGATACCAAAATAGGTCGATTGAAAAACTGAAACAACCAGCCAAACGAACAGCAGGAGATAGGACGGTTGCGCCATCGGCATCAACGCGCGACGATCCGTCAGGCAAAGGCCCAGAAAGGCAGCGACAGCAAGGCTGGAAAAGGTCAGCTGATTGACGATATCCCCCGCAGGAGGTTCGCCGCTCTCACCGGCCACGTAAAAAGGACGCGTCGAGATCCACACGGCCAGCAGGATCATGACAAAGACGGCTTGCCGGAAAAAACTTTGCGCCCGCATCTCATTGGCAGGCGATGCGGCAAAGGCTTCCAGCTGCGACCCGATCAGTGACATCTTTTCAGTTCTTTTCTGGTTGGCGATACTGCTCGATCGTATAGCCAAACTCGGCCAGCAAGCGACCCGTGGCAATCATCATATGATAGCTTCCTGCATAGAGCGATCCAGTCTGGCGCCACAGCAGGAGCGAACGAAAAGGGGACGCCACAAGCAGCGCAAGACTTTTAGCAATCACCTTGATGCGTCCGGCAAGTCCGGGATTGTGCTTGCGCTGGATAATTGCGGAAATAAGGCCGTTGCGCAGCGAGCGCGCCGTAATCCAGCGCCGCTCCGTGCGGCGTGCCGGCACAGTTTCGATGACGGCAGCCTCCTCTGCCCACTGGAACGTAAAGCCTCTGTCCCGGCAGCGCGTGAAAAAATCCGTATCGCCACCGCCCAGAAAATTAAACCGCTCGTCGAGATACGGCGGGCCCATGGCGCGGAGCACATTCACGCCGATAAGACAGTTTCCCGTGCTGGTTATCAAGCTCGTGCTTCCCGATGTCTGATGCGCAGAACGGAACACCGGGTGCGCCGCGAAGCGCCTTGCCCCAGCCGCATCATCAAAAACAGGCCGTTGCGGTCCGCCGACAATATCGGCTCCGGTTGCGGCAGCCTTCGCCAGTGTTTCAAGCCAGATTGGAACGGCGATCTCATCATCATCGATAATGGCCACATGCGTCAGGTTCGGGAACGCCTCCAGCGCTTCGGCAAAGCCACGGTTATAGGCATTGCAGTTTCCTGGACGTGACTCGACGACGCAGAGGCCGCGAACCCTGCCCTGCGCCAGCATGGCGGAAGCAACTGCGGCTCCCTCGCAGGCCCCGGCATGATTTTCGACAACAACGACGGCAAAACAACGGTCGGTCTGCTGATCGGCGACAGAGGCAAGTGTCTTCGCCAGATGCTCAGGGCGCCTGAACGTGGGAATCACCACGGCGATCCGAACCGACGTGCGGTCAAGGTGCGAAGAAACTGCGAAAGGCTCAGGTATGATTGTGTTCAAGGAAGCGATTCATCCTGCATTGATGCATCAATTTAACCCAAAGTACCTTACGTACCTAGCTATTGGCGCAAAGAGAGTTTACGCCGTGCATGTTTTGTGAACCCTGACCGGATGCGCCTCGCTTTCATCACGCCCCTGCTGCCGACGAAAACACCCGATACCGGGTTTGAGATCGCGAATGCCTGTGTGCTTGAGGCACTGAAAGCTGCAGGTGCCGATGTGACGCTTTTCGGTTTTGTCCGCAGTGATGAAACCGCGTCTGCTCCTGACAAAGCCATCGTGCTTAAGCCTATCGTCATCGAGAATGCTGTCGCCGGACGCTTCCAGAAAATACGCTGGCTTGCGGCAAGCCTGCGCATGGGGCTTCCCGTGATCGCCACCAAGCTGGCGCTCTTTGGCGAGGACAAGCTGCGTGCTCTGCTACTGCAAAACGGACCCTTTGATGGCTATGTCATCAACAGTGCCGCAATAGCAGGCGCTTTCCCGGGGTTGCTGAAAGACAAGCCCTGCATTCTCATCGCTCATAATGTGGAGCATGCATCTGCAGCCGGCAATGCCGCATCGGGAAACATGATTACAAAGCTGCTCTACCGCCGGGAGGCGCGGCTGCTGCGCGATATCGAACACAGGGCCTTGGCCGAATGCCGGTTCATCTGGTGTTTTGCAGAGGAAGACCGTCAGGGGTTTGGCTTTGATATTGAGTCAAAATCGACAGTGCTGCCATTGATCATGCCGGAACAGGCTGCAACAAGCCAAGCGCCGCATGGCGATAACACTCCATCCTACGATGTCGGCCTGATCGGCACATGGACCTGGTTGCCCAATCTAGCCGGACTCACATGGTTCCTTGAACAGGTCATTCCCGAGTTACCCGAAGACATCTCCATCGCGATTGCCGGTCGGCTGCCATCCGGCTTTGCTTTCAGACACCCTCAGGTTTCCAATCTGGGCCGCGTTGCGGACGCCAATGCTTTCGTTGCATCTGCACGTGTGATGGCGCTGACCAGCCGCACCGGAACCGGCATTCAGCTCAAGACCATCGAGACCTTGCAGGCGGGAAAGCCTGCGGTAGCCACAAAATCCTCCATTCGCGGTGTTGGCGAATTGCCCACCAATTGTCTGGTAGCGGACGATCCCAAGGCTTTTGCCTCGGCGCTCACTAAGATCGTGCGGGATGTCCGCTCCGGGCGAACGAGTACCAGCGACAGCCGCGCGTTCATCAAGCGTAGACAATTGCAACTGCATGCCGCTGTGCAACAGGGCCTTGCCCATATTCCCGTAACCCGGGGTTCATGACGCTGACGGTGCGGCGTGGGCTCGATAAACAGCTTCGGTTAAGGTAAAAATCCTTCCTGCGGTGAAACCAAAGAAATTCGTGGTATGTATTTTCCAGATTTATGAGCGGCGCTGTCAACGCCGACAAGTGCATATTCAAGGAACTTTGCATGGGGCGGGCGCTGACCGATCACGTGAGTGAAAACGATCTGGCCAACGACGCCTCAGGAGCATCGATTGTGCTTGAACGTGATGTCATCCTCTCGAATCTCTCGGTTGAGCTGTTTCTGCTTGTCCTGCGGGAGGCCCCGGCCAAAGCCATTCATGTGCTCACCGGAAACTATGCAGCGATTGGCGCATTGCCATTTCATCCCCGCGCCTTGCGCTATGATACGAACAAGGTTCGGGCTCTGCGCCGTCAGGCAGCAGCGAGCCCGATGCCCTTTATCAGCAGTCGCTTGCCGGAAAGCTGGAAAACCGCCATCCTCGAATATCTCGGCCTCATGCCAAACACTGTTCCAGTCGGACCAGATGTGACAGACGAAGTCACTTCCCTGCCAAAGGGCCTGATGGTTTATGCGAAAGCCTTGCGGCTGCATCAATGGTCAAAAAACATACTAGTGTTTGTTCCCATTCTGATGGCGCATCAAATGTTTAACGCGCCTGTTCTGGCCAATACGCTGCTGGCTTTCCTCTGCTTCGGTCTGGTGGCTTCGTCGATCTATCTTATGAACGACATGATGGATCTGCATCAGGACAGGCGACACGCCGTCAAGCGGCACCGTCCGTTTGCCAGTGGCGCGCTTCCGGTTTCGCATGGCCTTGTCATGATACCGCTGCTGCTTGGTTCTGCCGGGCTCATCGCCGCCGAATTGCCGCGATTGTTCACAGTGGCGATGCTCGCATATTTCGCCTTGAATCTTGGCTACACATTCTACCTGAAGCGCAAGCTCCTGGTGGATGTCATCGCTCTGTCGGGCGCTTATACCTTGCGCATTCTTGCGGGCAATGCCGCGGGTCCTATCGAGATCTCCAATTGGCTGCTGGCCTTTTCCATGTTCCTGTTTCTCAGTCTCGCGCTGGTGAAGCGCTATGTCGAGATCGATACTGTTGAAGCAGAACAGGCGGATGACAAGCGCGTCATGGGGCGCGGTTACCGGACGGCTGACCTCGACATGCTCTCGCAGCTTGGCGTTGCCAGCGGATTTTCCGCTGTCGTGGTTCTGGCGCTCTTTGTCGAAGGTGCCGGCAAATCAGGACTCTACCAGCATCGTGAATTGATCTGGCTGGTCTGCCCTATCGTTCTCTATGTCATCGGCCGCATCTGGGTACTGGCCAAGCGACGCGAGTTGCCGCACGATCCGATCATGTTCATCATCAAGGATTGGCGCAGCCATCTGATGGGGGCCATCGTTGTCGGCATTTTTTGTCTCGCGACGCTATCCTGAACAGCAATGACATTTGACAACAGCTCAAGCGCGTACAGATCGTGGGGCGGTCTGGAGGCAGGTGTCACTGCTGTCCTCCATCCCCGTGATCCTGCGACCCTGAGGCTCCCGAACAGCGCATGGCTCGCCTATGGCAATGGCCGGAGCTATGGAGACAGCTGTTTTCCTGAATCCGGCATATTGATCGACATGCGCGGCATGAAGCGCATCATGACTTTCAACCCGGAAACCGGGCTCATCCGGTCCGAAGCAGGATTGACCCTGGGTGACCTCATCACAAACGTGTCGAAGGCTGGCTGGTTTCCTGCTGTGGTTCCAGGCACGCGGCATGTGACATTGGGCGGTGCGCTTGCGAATGATATCCATGGCAAGAACCATCACTGTGCCGGAAGTTTTGGCGATCACGTGACGGCTTTTGAACTGCTGCGCTCGGACGGGTCGCGGACAATCTGCACGCCGGATCAGAACGCCGGTCTTTTCCGTGCCACCATTGGCGGCATGGGCCTCACAGGTCTGATCAGCTGGATCGAGATGCAGCTGATGCTCGTCTCCTCACCTGATCTTTCGCAGGACATTCTCCCGCTTGAAAACCTCGACGATTTCTTTCGCCTGGCACCTGCGAGTGACGCCAGCCATGCCTATTCCGTTGCCTGGATCGACAGCCTTGCAACCGGCGATAAACTTGGGCGTGGCGTCCTGCTGCGTGCCAATCATGCAAGCACTGGCACATTGGCAAAAGGCCGCGGCAAACCGCTTTTCTCCGTGCCCTTTACGCCTCCTTTCAGCCTGATCAACGCTCTGACTTTAAGGGCCTTCAATGCGGCATACCGGCAGCGCAGCCTGATGCAGCAGGGTTCGCGCCAGGTGAACCATGACTCGTTCTTTTTCCCGCTCGATGCTGTCGGACACTGGAACCGCCTCTATGGCCCCGCTGGTTTGCGGCAGCACCAGAGCGTTCTTCCGATGGCTGGCGCCAAGGCCGCCGTAACGGCGCTCATCGAAGCAACCCAGAAGGCACGCCACGGCTCCTTCCTAACGGTGCTAAAACTTTTTGCTGACCGCCCTGCCGCAGGCTTGATGTCATTCCCGAAAGCGGGTGCAACGCTGACGCTGGACTTTCCCTATCACGGGCAAAAGACTGACCGCTTGCTGGACCAGCTTGATGCCATAACCATCGCAGCCCAAGGCCGTGTCAACCCCTACAAGGACGCGCATATGTCCGCCGCAACCTTTGCCGCTTCCTATCCTGAGGCTGATAGCTTCCAGCGTTTCATTGACCCCTTGGCGCGCTCCCGCTTTGCCGTCAGGGTAGGCCTGATCAAGGCAAGTCCGGATACAATCAGATGATTCTCACACGTCTCGCGCACTTGCCACTGGTCTGGCTCGCTGGCTTCGCCATTCTTGTCGTGGTCTTGCTTTCCGTGCCGCTGTGGTTGCCGCTTGGTGCCAATTACTGGGACCTCTTCACCTATGTCGATACCGCGTACCGCTTGCACATCGGGCAATTGCCGCATGTCGATTTCTTTGTCCCGGTAGGCCCTGCGGGTTATTATCTCTATTACGGCCTCACGATGCTGTTTCCCCAGGCGCATACGCTGCTTGCGGTGCATTACAGCATTCTCATTGTCGCGTTGCCACTGATGGTGGTTATTGCCTTGCACGCCTCGTATCGATCCCGTCCCGAGGCGCTGGCGCTGGTTATTCCATTCATACTGTTCGGTGCTATGCCAATGAATGGCATCGAGCTTTACCCATCGCCCGGCTTTGACGGTTTTGGCAATTACAACCGCCATAGCGCACTTCTGCTGTACATTATGGCGGCAGCACTGCTCTTCATCAGCAACCGGAACATCGCGGCCATTGTAACGGTCATCGTGCTTGCGCTGCTGTTTCTGACAAAAATAACAGGGTTTGTGGTCGGTTCAGGACTGGTCATCCATGCCCTCGTTGCGGGCAGGATCAGCTTGCGGGCGACATGTGCGATGCTGCTACTGACATTGCTGGTCCTTGCGGGCATCGACTGGAAGACATCAGTGGTCAGCCATTATGGCGCTGACATCATCCAGCTCATAAGCATGAACACCGGCTTCCTGCTGCCACGCATTCTCACGGTGCTGTCGCTGAAGCTGAATGTGATCCTCCCCGCAGTTTTGCTGATTGCACTCGTCGCCTGGCGAGAGCGAAACAATATTGCCTCCGCTGTTCAGGGGATACGACGCGGGTCTGCATTGAACGCGATCCGCTCTCTTGCTGATCAGGATGCCGTCTGGCTGACATCGCTGCTTGTCGGTGGGCTCGCCTTCGAGACACAGAATACAGGTAGCCACGAGTTCATTCTGCTCTGGCCCGCGCTGCTGCGGCTGTTGCGACGCTATCCTGCGCCGTGGTCAATCGAGACTGCACCTGTGCTGGTGCTGATCGCCGCCACCGTGTTGCCTACGCCGATCAGCATTCTGCATCGTACGGCGCGGACGATCTTCTCGATGCCCAAATACGAGAGAGTGGAGGCCTCTCTGATGGGGCCGATTGGCAGGGTCACGGCAAAGCCGGAAATCATGCGGCAATCGCGCGCCATGCTGGCGCATTATGCAGACTCGCTAGCCTCATATGAGCGTATCGCCAAGCGCGGCGTGCTACCATCCTATATCCTGTTTTCCGAAATGGACTTTCAGGTCGGCTGGCTGATCAGTGCCCAGAAAGCAGCGGAATCCATACTGGCCTATGAAAGTGCCAATCAAGTACGGTTTGCGCGGATTGCGACACTGGATTTTGTCGATCCCCTCCCCGCCATGCTGGGCAGGATCCCCCTACGCGATATCTCGATTGGCAATGATCCTGATCGGACCCTTGTGCAGCTCGGAGCACACGCAATCGCCGAGATCGAAGGCGCTGACGCTGTCCTGATCCCGCTCTGCCCTTTGACCACCGCGCGAAGTACAATTTTTAACGTCTATTCAAGGCATCTCAAGGACAGGCGCATTGTTGCATTGACGCCCTGCTTCAACATGCTGCTGAAGAACTGAAACCAAAGGCCATGATAATTGACCGATGGAACTCAAACGCCCATCCCATCAATTATAAAGGCCGTTCGTATCAGCCAGTCACTTTCATGGCGAGG
>JANNRX010000150.1:0-7399 GCA_031401875.1 Hyphomicrobiales bacterium
GGGCAATTCGCTCTGGCGCTCCGGTTCGCGCGCCTTTTTCAAGGATCAGCGCGCCCAGCAGATCGGCGATATCCTGACCGTCAAAGTGCAAATTACGGACCGCGCCAATATCGACAATACTACACGCCGGTCACGCAAGGCCGGTGAAAGCGGAACAGCCGGTGGCCAGATCGGCGGCAACATCACCGGTGCCGTCGGCTCGGCGATCGCCCGCTTTCTGCCGGGCGGCAAGAAACAGGTCGGCACCGAAGCCGATTCACTGCTCACCGTGACATCCGATTCCAACACCGAAGGAGCAGGCTCCGTGCGGCGGCAGGAGCAATTGACCACCAATATCGCAGGCGTCGTCACCCAGATCCTGCCCAATGGCAATCTGGTGATCGAGGGCAAGCAGGAGATCCGGGTGAACTTCGAAGTCCGCGAGCTGATCGTTGCCGGGATCGTTCGTCCCGAGGATATCGAAGCTGACAATACCATCGTCTCAACGAAAATCGCGCAGGCCCGCATCGCGTACGGCGGGCGCGGCCAGATCAGCGATGTCCAGCAACCCCGTTACGGTCAACAGGTGACGGACGTGTTGCTGCCGTTCTGACATGCCCTCCCCCCATTCGGCACGCGAGCTCCCCCTTGGCGTGCCTGAATGAAGGATAGTCGCCGCTCCCCGGCTGCTGTCCCGTCACACCCCGGCGCTCCCCGCCGGGGTTTTGGCGTTTGATCACGTCGCATTTTGATTGATTAATCAAAATTCGAAAAACGTGATCTACACCATATACTTAGAGCATGTCGTCTTCGAATAACCGGTTCCCACTTATTCGCGACATGCTCTAGAAAAAGCGGATGTTCCGGAAGCTCCCTTATTCAGCGGCCTGCAACTGCTCTTTGCTGCTCTGGGCACGGGTGCGCTTGCGAAAGAACGTCCGTCTCACCCAGATGAACAGCCCCGTGAACAACAGACCGATGAAGACGATAGAAACAAGCACGTTGAGTGCGGGTGCCATACGCTGACTCCAGTTGCCCTCATGGATCGCGCGCGGCCAGTTTGTCGCGCCAGTCACAAGTCCCGTTGGCGTGATCTGCGATACTTTTGCACCATCATTGCCGTAAAGGCGCACGAGCAAGCGCCCTCCCCGTGTCCTGACCCAGATGATCTCATTCAAATCATGCTTCCCGGCAATGATCTCGACTGCCTGTGCGATGGCAACCGGCGCGGGTCGCGGCCCGCTGGCCGGCGTGACAAATGTAATACCATAGACCAGCGCCAGCCCCGTCAGCGGACTCAGAATCACCAACGGGAGCGTGGTCCATGCCGCCAGATTATGCCAGCCGCCAACCGTGTTCCTCAGCCGTGGCAACCCCATCAACAGGCCAAAGAAGATCATGCCAAGCATGGCGAAGGTTGATGCCGTTACCAGCCAGCCCAGATCCAGCAGCAGCGTCTCATGCAGGCGGCGGGAGGTGGTAAAAACATCCGACCAGGCGAAGCTTCCGTCATCCGCCATGATCCGTCCCGTCGAAAGATCGATCTCAATTTCACCATCCTCGCCTACGCCGGTGATAATCAGCGCCTCATCATAACGCCGCAAGATCAGACCCGTGGCCTTCCCTTGTGGATCATGCGTGGCAAGGTAGCCAAGAAGATCAGCCTTGGTCAGCGGTTTTTCCAGCTCCGTTTGCTGCGCAAAAGGCTCGAAGGAGAGCACCAGCCCGGTGCCGATGACGATCAGTAGCGGCAGGGCGAAGATCAACGCTGTCCAGCGATGCAACCAGAGCGACCAGGATTTCAACATGGAGAGTCTTTCAGGAAGCTGATATTTGCGAGTGAACCTGTTACCTCTTTCAGCATAATCCGTCGCTATGGATTGTACATATTAAGATTTGTTAATCCTCGCGAGAAACCATAGCGCCTGTGCATTTGCGCTTCAGGCAAAGCTTCCTGTAAGCTTGCAAGAACGGACAGCCCTTCGCGGGCTATCAACACGCGGGGCGCAGCAGAATTCATGCATATCGATATTGCAAAACGCGTTTATGACCACACCTGGAAACTTGATCCCATCGTCCGGTCGCTGCTTGATACGGATTTCTATAAACTTCTGATGTTGCAAGCCATTCATTCGCGTCATGCGGATGTAAGAACACGCTTCAGCATCATCAACCGCACGAAATCAGTCAATCTTGCGGCTATTATCGATGAACGGGAATTGCGCGACCAACTCGATTATGCCCGCACATTGCGTTTCGCCAAAAAGGAACTGATCTGGCTTGCCGGCAACACATTCTACGGCAAGAAACAAATCTTCAAGCCCGATTTTCTGGCCTGGCTCGCCGATTTTCAACTGCCGGAGTATGATCTCCAGCTGATCGATGGCGAGTACAAGCTGCATTTCGACGGTCCCTGGCAGGAGACCACGCTGTGGGAAATCCCGGCGCTGTCGATCATCAACGAGCTGAAATCACGGGCCGTCCTCAAGGACAAGGGGCGTTTCGAACTGGATGTGCTGTATGCTCGGGCGAAAGCGCGGCTTTGGTCCAAGATCGAGCGGCTGAAGATGTTGCCAGGCCTGCGCATCTCGGATTTCGGCACACGCCGCCGCCACTCTTTTCTTTGGCAGAAATGGTGCATTGAAGCCATGAAAGAAGGCCTTGGCAGCGCCTTCACCGGCACATCCAATGTCTTCCTCGCCATGGAGAACGACCTTGAATCCATCGGTACCAATGCGCATGAATTACCGATGGTCTATGCAGCCCTTGCACGGGATGACAAGGAGTTGCGCCAGTCCCCTTACGAAGTCCTCGGCATGTGGAAAGATTTCTACGATGGCAATTTGCTGATCGTCCTGCCCGATACCTTCGGGACAGCGGCTTTCCTTGAGAAAGCGCCGGACTGGGTTGCCGACTGGACCGGCTTCCGCCCGGATTCAAAACCCATCATCGAAGCCGGCGAGGAGATTGTGTCCTGGTACACGACCAGAGGCCGCGACCCTCGTTCGAAGATCGTGATTTTCTCGGATGGTCTTGATATCGACAGCATCGAGGAAGCGCACGCCCGTTTTCATGGGCGTATTCGCGTGGGTTATGGCTGGGGCACCAATCTGACCAATGATTTCAGAGGCTGCGCAACCCAACCCTCCCCCTTGCTGGACCCGATCAGCCTGGTCTGCAAGATCACGGATGTGAACGGCAGGCCCGCAGTCAAGCTTTCCGACAACCTCGCCAAGGCAACCGGCCCCCAAAGCGAGGTCGAACGCTATGTCAAGGTCTTCGGTGCGCAAGGTCGCAGCGCACAGCCTGTTATTGTCTGACGAGGCATGCTCCGTCAGACAATCCGGCCGGTCTGCCTGATAATCGGCTGGCTTTCAGCCTCAGACCCAACCCGTGCATTTAATTTCTCGTTTAGTTCCGCGTTTTGCTGCTGCTGGCTGTAAGCACGCTGGCGCAACACTGCTTCATCAGGGAATTGCGAGACTACCCTGCCTGTTTCAGCACTCACCGTGCGAAAGACCAACTCCTGCGTTGCAGCGTCACGATCAACTTTTTTGACGGATTCGGACTGCTGATTGTCGATGACAGCATTCAGCCCGGCCCTGATGTTTCTTGTGCGATCATCGAGACCAGGCTCGATACGCTGCGAATCCGCTGCAGACAACACGACCTGTGTTTCCGGCAGTTCTGTTCGCGCAACCTGACGCTCCGGTGCCAATTCCTGGCGGACTGGAGCAGGAGGTGTCGACTGAACCGCCCGGATATTCAATCCGGTACTCATGGTTCGTCTCCTCAAACGATACGATCATTCTGACCGCATCAGACCATTGCACGGAAGAGCTTTCATCCGATTGAGGAAAATCGTTAGAATTTTATCGAAATGTCGATTTTTCGAGATCGCCTTGCTTGGCGATATCAGGGCGTCTTGAAATCAGAGCGTCTTGGAAACAGCCAGATGCGCCGCCGGTGTGCGGTAACCGCCTGCGGTTGGCTGTCCGTTGAGGCCATAGCCTTGCGGGGAATGTGCCTGACCCACATCAACGGCCAGCTCGCGCACAATGCTTTCGGATACCATTTTTGCAGTACCAAGCACGGCCATGTTGAGAGAAAGCAATTCGGAGAAAGTCTGGTGGCGTTCTTTCAGGACAGAAAGCGAGGGTGGTGCAAAACGTCCGAGGGCAATGGCATTCGCCTTGATGTCCTGAAGGGCCCGCTGGTAACGCTGCGCCGCGGGGTTCTTCTGAACGCCAAGCTCCAGCGCCTTGTTGAGATGCCCTTCTTTCAGATGAATGGTTTCAGCCTCGATCACAGGTTCCAGCGAATCAAGAGCAGATAAAGCTGCCATGATGAGCGCATCAGCCTCCTCGGCGGTGGCAGCACGCGGTCGTGGATCAGGCGTTCTGGATTGGTAGGTCATGCGCGACGCTCCTGGAATTTCATGATTTCGCGGTAGACCTGCGGCGCAATACCGACGGTTCCGGATTTGCTCATGCCTTTGGACATCTCCTCAAGAAGAAATCCGCGCCATGCGCCACCACCGGTCTGTCCCGAGCCGAGAGGTCCTTCCGTTCCCATGCCCGATACGAGGTTTTCCAGCATGTTCTGGATGAAGGTACTCTCGAAACCCTGGGCGGTGTTCCGCGCTTTTGCCTGCTGGGTTCCAGCCTTCGCGGATGCTGCGGCATTATAGGCTGAAATGGCCTGAAGTGCCGGAATCGTGTTGGCAACGCTCATCACAGCACCTCGATGTCGGCCTGCAAGGCACCTGATGCCTTGATGGCCTGCAAAATCGCGATCAGATCGCGTGGGCCAATGCCGAGCGCGTTCAGGCCATCCACCACCTCGCGCAGCGTGACGCCCTCCTTGACGATGGCAAGCCTTGCTGCATCGCCGGTATCTACCTTTACACCGGTGCGCGGGACGACAACGGTCTGGCCATTGGAGAGTGGTCCCGGCTGGGACACCTGCGGCTGCTCGGAAATCGTGACTGTCAGATTGCCCTGAGCCACTGCAACATTGGAGACGCGCACATCCTTGCCCATGACAATGATGCCGGAACGCTCATCCACCACGATACGGGCACGCTGGTCCGGCTCGATGCGAAGCTGTTCGATCTCCGTCAGGAGCTGGATCATGTTGCCGCGGTAATTCTTGGGCAACTGCACGGTGACTGTCGCGGGATCTGTCGGCTCGGCCGTGGGCTCGCCGATAAAATCGTTGATCGCGGCCGCCATGCGACGCGCTGTTGTCAGATCAGGATTGCGCAGCGACAGGCGCAGGGCCTTCTGGCGATTCAGCTGAAAATCGATCTCGCGCTCGATCAGCGCACCATTGGCAATGCGACCGACCGTCGGCACACCGCGGGTGATCGAGGTGGCATCCCCCTGCGCAGAAAAGCCGGTTATCGTGACGGAACCCTGAGCGACGGCGTAAACCTCTCCGTCTGCGCCCAGAAGCGGCGTCACCAGCAAAGTGCCACCCTGAAGGGATTTGGCGTCGCCCAGTGAGGATACCGTGATATCAAGACGAGTGCCCTGCGTGCCGAAAGGGGCAAGATTGGCGGTGACGATAACCGCAGCCATATTGGCCGTGCGCATATTGGCACCACGCGTGTTCAGGCCGAGGCGTTCCAGCATGGCTTGCGCAGACTGGCGCGTGAAGGGTGAGTTGTTCAGCGTGTCGCCGGTTCCGTTCAGGCCAACCACGAGGCCATAACCGACGAGCTGGTTCTCGCGAACACCTTCAACCGCAGCCAGATCCTTGATGCGAGACAAGGCCTTGGCGGGCTGGGCGTAGAACCAGCCAGCCAGAACCAGAAGCGCAATCACAGCCGATCTGAAAATCTGGGGCAACGCGAGCATATTTGTTACTCCACCAATAGCGTGAAGAGCAAAGCGATCTCTGTGCCATTTTCAATGAAGCGCGCAAGATATTGATATAAATCGATAAAATATTAAAAGGCTACATCCCTCGATCTTGTACCTGAGGCCAACCCGGCAATAATGGCCGGGTTCTTTACCAATGATTAACCCTAAAGGGTGAGTTTTGCCGTGTACGAGCCCTTTGAAGCAGGATCACCGCGCCCATGCGCGTCTCAGACCGAGCACCGATTGCCCACTCCCCTGGATCGAGCGCCTCACAGCGGACGGCCGGTCCATCCACGCGTTTCAGCCTGGGGGGCAGCAGCGCAACCGGGAGCGCCTCATCGACACAGGCCGCAGCACCCACAGGCGTACTTGAGGGCCTTATTGCCCTGCAAGCCTCGGGCGATGCACTGGAACGCCAGAAACGTGCGCTCAAACGCGGCTACAGCCTGCTGGACTCTCTGGATGAACTGAAGCTCGCGCTCCTGTCCGGACGTATCGCAACCTCGTCGCTCCAGTCCCTCGCGGCGCAGCTCAAGCAGAGACGTGATCTGACGGATGATCCAAGGCTGGCAGATATCCTGGCGCATATCGAGCTGCGTGCCGAGGTCGAACTTGCCAAGCTGGCAAAACAGCCTCTCTGAAGGCGCTAACCCTATCCAATCAAAATTGAACGAAAGTCGTAAATCCGCGTTGAGGCTGGCGAGACTTAGCGCTATAGGCCTGACGTATCGGAAACATGAATCGGAGGGGTTTCATGCGCGGAAAGACAATCGTTCTTGGCGAGGGTTACATCCCGTCAGACGAAGAGCCGTTCATGAACGAGCGCCAGCGGGATTATTTCCGTCGCAAGCTGGTGGCCTGGAAAGAAGACATCCTGCGGGAAGCCTCTGAAACCATCCTGACCTTGCAGAGCGAAAATGACAACCACCCGGACATCGCTGACCGCGCCTCATCGGAAACCGACCGTGCCATTGAACTACGCGCCCGTGACCGGCAGCGCAAACTGATCTCCAAGATCGATTCTGCGCTTTCGCGCCTCACGGACGGCTCCTACGGCTATTGCGAAGAGACCGGCGAGCCAATCTCGCTGCGCCGCCTGGATGCGCGGCCCATCGCGACGCTGACCATCGAAGCGCAGGAACGTCACGAGCGCCGCGAGAAGATCTACCGCGACGATTGACCGGACCGGGCAGTCAAAGGCGGGGCTCCTATCCTTTCCCATTTGCGTATGCTTTTGCATAAGCGTTGTGCGTCCTTCGAGGCTCGCTACGCTCGCACCTCTGGATGAGAATTGTCGGGGATTGCACCAGCGCCTTCGCCAATGCCAAGCCCAAATCTCCTCATCCAGAGGTGCGAGCGTAGCGAGCCTCGAAGGACGCACAACGCCTGTGCAACTCTCCCTGCATGGCGGAGAAATGAGCAGCGAATACCGATACGTTAGATGCCAAATCCGTTGGCATAAGCCATTCTTAACCATAACAATCGGTTCAGGATTAACCTTACCTCATTGTGAAGGCCGTTAACCCGACAGCAACCTTAACAGGGTAACTTGC
>JANNRX010000151.1:0-3586 GCA_031401875.1 Hyphomicrobiales bacterium
GGGAGAAGCCAGCCCCATCGCGAAGTTTCTGGAGAAGAATGCCGACGGAGGCATCCATCACATCTGTTACGAGGTGGAGGATATTCTTGTGGCGCGCGACAGACTTGTGGCGTCGGGTGCCCGCATTCTAGGCAATGGAGAACCGAAAATTGGCGCTCATGGCAAGCCGGTGCTGTTTCTGCATCCCAAGGATTTCTGCGGTAGCCTCGTCGAACTGGAGCAGATATGACCAAGGATAAGGCGTAACCATGCAGATTGGTTCCGCGATCGCCATTTTCTTCATCATCTGGTGGCTGACGCTTTTTGCTGTCCTGCCCTTCGGAGCGCGTTCCCAACACGAGGCTGGTGAGATTGTGCCCGGATCAGATCCAGGCGCGCCAGCTTCGGCGCGCATGTCACGGGTCTTTCTGATTACAACGCTTGTTGCAGCAGTCCTGTTTGCTGTTTTCTGGCTGATTTATGTGATGAATATTCTTGAACTGGCTGTGATTGACGACTTGCGGCGGCGTTAAAAAAAAGCGGAGCTTTCGCCCCGCCTGAAACATCTCTTTGTCATTCTTCATCCAGAGCCGATCATCTTCAAACTGGATCGTTATCTGCTGGCGTGACAATTTCCTCCCGAGACCTGGATAGACGATCAAGGTATTCCCCCCCGAACGTGTTTTCATCATTCTGTCATTTTGTTGTGCAGTTCAAGTTCTTTTATAACAATTCGATGCTGCGTCGCAGCATAATATATCAAGATCCGCTTGCTGCATTCTATTGTGAAATGGCATGAATGGTATGCCTCCCCAGAGATTGACCGTCGCTGTCAATCGGCGCAATCAGAAGACTCAAAAATTACCCCGGGGGACAGGATGAACGACGTAACGCGCGATTTGAAAGAAGGCGCATTATTCTATCACCGCCATCCCCGGCCCGGGAAACTCGAGATTCAGGCGACGAAACCGCTGGGCAATCAGCGGGATCTGGCGCTGGCCTATTCGCCTGGCGTTGCGGCAGCGTGTCAGGCCATCGTCGAGAACGAATCTGCCGCCGCCGAAATGACAATCCGCCAGAATCTGGTTGCCGTGATCACCAATGGCACGGCGGTGCTTGGTCTGGGTGATATCGGCCCTCTTGCGTCCAAACCCGTCATGGAAGGCAAGGCTGTCCTCTTCAAGAAATTTGCCGGTATTGATTGCTTCGATATCGAAGTGAACCAGAAAGACGTCGCCAAACTCGTGGATGTTGTGGTGGCACTGGAACCAACCTTCGGCGGCATCAACCTTGAGGACATCAAGGCACCTGAATGTTTCGAGGTTGAGGCGCAATGCCGCGAACGCATGAATATTCCAGTCTTCCATGACGACCAGCACGGCACGGCGATCATTGTGGCCGCCGCCGTGATGAATGCGATGGAGCTCGCGGGCAAGAACCTGAAGGATGTGAAGCTTGTCACGTCAGGTGCCGGAGCGGCTGCACTGGCTTGCCTCAATCTTCTGGTCGAGCTTGGCCTTCCGCGCGAAAATATCACCATCACCGATATCGAAGGTGTGGTGTATATCGGCCGCGAGAAGCTGATGGATCGCTGGAAGTCAGTCTTCGCGCAGGAGACCACGGCGCGCAAGCTTGCAGATATCATTCACGGCGCGGATGTCTTTCTGGGCCTGTCGGCGGCGGGTGTCCTCAAGCCTGAGCTTTTGAAAGCCATGGCTCCCAAGCCCCTGATCATGGCGCTTGCCAATCCAACACCCGAAATCATGCCCGCTGAAGCGATGGCGATCCGACCGGATGCGATGATGTGCACAGGGCGGTCGGATTACCCCAATCAGGTCAACAACGTCCTGTGTTTTCCCTACATCTTTCGCGGCGCTCTTGACGTGCATGCAACGACCATCAACGAGCCGATGAAACTGGCTGCCGTGCGTGCCATTGCCCAGCTTGCACGCGAGGCCCCCTCCGATGTGGTCGCCAGGGCTTACGGCGGAGAGGCACGCACCTTCGGCAAGGATTCGCTCATTCCAAGTCCCTTTGATCCGCGTCTTATCCTGCGCATAGCACCTGCTGTGGCGCAGGCCGCCATGGATACGGGGGTGGCACGCAAACCCATCCTTGATTTCAAAGCCTACGAGGAACAGCTCTCGCGCTTTGTTTTCCGCTCAGGGTCACTGATGAAACCGCTGATCCAGGCCGCCAAGGTCGATCCCAAGCGCGTTGTCTATGCAGAGGGCGAAGACGAGCGCGTGCTGCGCGCTGTCCAATCTGTTGTGGAAGAGGGAATTGCCATTCCCATCCTGATCGGGCGTCCTTCGGTGATCGAGACAAGGCTGGAGCGCTTTGGTTTGTCGATCCGGCCGGGCAAGGATTTCGAACTGGTCAATCCCGAAGATGATCCGCGGTATCGTGACTATGTTGCGACCTATCTGGAGGTAGCCGGCCGCAAGGGGATTACGCCTGCTGCCGCACGCACATTGGTTCGCACCAATGCAACGGCTATTGCGGCCCTTGCCGTGCATCGTGGTGATGCCGACGCGATGCTGTGCGGGGTTGAGGGGCGGTTCAGTTCAAGACTGAGATATATCAAGGATATCATTGGCCTGGCTCCCGGTGTTGAGGATTTTGCGGCCCTCACCTTGATGATTACCTCCAAGGGCGCCTATTTTCTGGCGGATACGCATGTGCGCTGGAACCCTTCAGCGCGCGAGATCGCCGATATGGCTATCATGGCGGATGCCCATGTGCGCCGTTTCGGGTTAAGCCCGAAAATTGCCCTGCTTTCGCATTCCGATTTCGGTTCAGGCGATTCCCCGGATGCCCGCAAAATGCGTGAGGCACTTGAGATCATTATCGCCCGCGCGCCCCACATCGAGGTTGATGGGGAAATGCAGGCTGATACTGCGTTGTCGGAGGACATCCGCGAACGCGTCATGCCGAACTCTCGCCTCAGGGGAGAGGCGAATGTGCTGATCATGCCTAATCTTGATGCGGCAAATATCGCCTATCAATTCACCAAGATACTGGCGAATGCACTGCCGGTGGGGCCAATCCTCATGGGGGTAGCGAAACCAGCCCATGTGTTGACACCATCAGTGACCGCGCGCGGCATCGTCAACATGACGGCTGTCGCCGTGGCCGAAGCGCAGGATTATGCGCGCAGGAAAGCAAAGGCTATATAGTGAGGGCTGCGGAAAAGGGCGTGATCGTCATTGTCTTGCGTCACGTGCAATGACGGGTGGCCCAGCGGCCTTTTCAACCGCCTGATAAAAGTGCTGCCCTGATTTTTTCAGCCTGCTTCTTGAGTTCTTCTGCCGGAGCCATCGTGCTGGTATGGGGCCGCATCGGCACGCCATCAAAGCGTGGAATGATGTGAAAATGGATATGAAAAACCACCTGTCCGCCTGCGGTTTCGTTGAATTGCTGGATCGTGACACCATCCGCTTGCATGGCGGATTTGACGCCTCGTGCCACTTTCTGGACAGCCAGCGCCAGTGAGGCCAACGCATCGGATTCGATATCCAGGATATTGCGTGCAGGTGTCTTGGGTATCACCAGCACATGCCCGTCGCTTCTTGGCATGATATCCATGAAAGCGAGCGTCGTCTCG
>JANNRX010000152.1:0-4492 GCA_031401875.1 Hyphomicrobiales bacterium
CACCTGCAACTCCTGGGCGCCAAGGAACCGAGCATGTACCGGCTGGTGCCGGTGCTGACGCGCGAAATGGGCCAAGCTTACCCTGAGCTGATCCGGGCTCAGTCCATGATCACCGAGACGCTGCAGCTGGAGGAAACCCGCTTCCGCAAGACGCTGGAGCGTGGGCTTCATCTTCTGGACGACGAAACGCGCGATCTTGCCACGGGCGGCGTGCTATCGGGCGAAACCGCCTTCAAGCTTTATGATACCTTTGGTTTTCCGCTGGATCTCACACAGGATGCCCTGCGCGGACGCGGCATGAGCGTGGATACAGAAGCTTTCACCAAGGCCATGGCCCGCCAGAAGGCCGAGGCACGCAAAGCGTGGTCCGGCTCAGGCGAGGCTGCGACCGAGACGGTCTGGTTCGGCATCAAGGATAGGTCAGGCGCGACGGAATTTCTCGGTTATGAGACAGAGGAAGCCGAAGGCGTGGTGGCCGCCCTTGTCAGCGATGGCAAGGAAGTCTCAAGTCTCGCCACCGGCGCGAAAGGCTGGATCGTACTGAATCAGACACCGTTCTACGGAGAATCCGGTGGTCAGGCAGGCGATACCGGCGTCATCACAGGAGAGGGCTTTCGCTTTCGTGTAACCGAAACGCAGAAGAAGCTCACCGATGTCTTTGTTCATTTTGGCAGTGTCGAAGAAGGCAGCATCCAGCCCGGTCTTGCTGTTGTCCTCAAGGTTGATCACGCGCGTCGCCAGGCCATCCGTGCCAACCATTCAGCCACTCATCTGTTGCACGAGGCTTTGCGTCACATTCTGGGGGATCACGTTGCGCAGAAGGGTTCGCTGGTCAACAGTGAGCGGTTGCGCTTCGATATCAGCCACAACAAACCGATCAGCGCAGCAGAAGTGCAGGCGGTTGAAGACATGGCCAATGCCATCATCTTGCAAAACGAACCGGTCACGACACGGCTGATGGCGGTGGATGATGCGGTGGCTTCAGGGGCGCGGGCGCTCTTTGGCGAGAAATACGGCGATGAGGTTCGCGTGGTTTCGATGGGCGTTTTCCCGGACGGGCAGGATGCCAGCAAAACTTATTCGATCGAGCTTTGCGGCGGCACGCATGTCGGACGCACCGGCGATATCGGCCTTGTGTCTGTGGTCGCAGAAGCAGCCGTGGCATCGGGCGTGCGCCGCATCGAGGCGTTGACAGGGGATGCGGCACGGCGTGCCTTGGGAGAGGATTCCCGCAGGTTGCGGGATGTTGCGGGTTTGCTGAAAACATCGGTGACGGATGCGGTCGCGCGGGTCACAATCCTGGCGGAGGAACGCCGCAAGCTTGAGCGGGAAGTTGTCGATCTGCGACGCAAGCTCGCCATGACCGGCGGCGGCGCGCAATCAGCAGAAGAGGATATTCGCGAAATTGCAGGCATCCGCTACCTCGGGCGCGCCTTGCAGGGCGTCGAGATGAAAGACCTCAAAGGCATTGCTGATGATGGCAAGTCCAGACTAGGCTCCGGTATTGTAACCATTGTTGGAGTCTCGGCGGATGGCAAGGCAGGCATCGTCGTCGGTGTTACGCCCGATCTTGTCTCGCGCTTCAGCGCGGTTGATCTGGTGCGAATCGGTTCTGAAGCTCTTGGCGGCAAAGGCGGTGGCGGCCGGCCAGACATGGCACAGGCCGGCGGCCCCGATGGAACTGCCGCTGCGGCTGCCGTCGAAGCCGTGGCCAATGCGATGGCAGGGGTATAACCCTTGAATGTCTCATGGGCCCTGCGCTGGCTACGGTTGCGGCGGCGGACCTATTCTGTGCTGGAGTCCGGTGCCAGCGGCGATCAGTTCTCACGCATCATCCATCTGTCGATTGTCGCATTGATCATTATCAGTGTTGTCACTGTCATTCTCGAAACGGTGCCCTCGCTCGCTGAGCGTTACGGGCATTTTTTCTTCACCATCGAGATCATCGCGGCGTTTATTTTTACAGTGGAGTATGTGCTCAGATTATGGGCGGCCGTGGAGCATGCTCCCCTCAAAGGCACCAGGCCCTGGCGCGCGCGATGGCTTTATGCCCAAAGCCCGGCGATGGTGGTGGATCTGGTGGCCATCCTGCCATTTTTTCTCGCGCTCTTTGCCCCGGATGACGTGAAAGTTCTGCTGATCTTCCGGCTGATTCGCTTCTTCAAGCTGGCCCGCTATTCGCCGGGCATGCGTTCCTTGCAGGAAGCCATCATTCAGGAACAGCGGGCCCTTCTTGCATGTCTTGTCATCCTGTGTGGCCTGATGATCGTTGCTGCCGCCGCCATGCATATGGCGGAAGGCACCGCGCAGCCCGATAAATTCGGGTCCATACCCGAAAGCATGTGGTGGGCCATCATCACGCTCACAACGGTGGGTTATGGCGATGTGGTGCCGATCACGCCAATGGGAAAGATCGTGGCGAGCATTACAGCACTTGGTGGCCTGGTCATGCTGGCGTTGCCGGTGGGTATCATCGCCACATCGTTCTCCGATGTCATCCGCCGCCGCGAATTCGTGGTGACCTGGGGCATGATTTCCAACCTGCCGATCTTCGCCAATATGGATGCGAAAGTCGTGGGTGAGGTGCTGCGTGTCATGCGTTCGCAACTGGCGGAGCCTGGCGATATCATCATTCGAAAAGGTGACCGGGGCGACCGTATGTATCTTGTGGCTTCCGGCAGTGTTGAGGAACTGCTGGTCGAAGGGCGGGAACTTCTCTGCGAGGGCGATTTCTTCGGTGATGATACTGTGCTTTCGGGAGAGCCCAGACGCGCCACAGTTCGCGCCGTTGAACGCACACGGCTGCTGGCGCTTGAGCGAGGCGACATTCACGCGCTTATCGAGCATGAGCCACGGCTGAATGATGAATTCAACGCGATCACAGAACGACGCAGAAATGCTGGCAAAATGGCCATGCATGAAGCCAGAACACCGCCATGATCGCAACTGACAAGCCCGGTCTTGCAACCGGGCTCGTGATCGTCGTTCGGCAATATTCTGGTTCAGTCTATCGCCACCCGTTCAGAGAGGCTTGATCGCGACCTTGCGGAACTTGATGACGCCTGCTCCATGCTGCAACGTAATTGGCCCTTCGGCAAAAAGACCGTTGTTTAGTTCCGCTGTCTTCTGGCCGTTCATCAGCACGGTAATCTGCCGTCCCTTTGCGGTAATTTCGAAGGTGTTCCACTTGCCGCCCGCCTTCGGCATCGGGCTCACCTCGGTAAAATTGACAATTCCGCCAGTGCCATAGCTCGGGTCCGGGCGTTGATCGAAGATATTGACCTCGTAGCAGCTTCGGTCGGTGATGACGGCGGGATCAGCGCAGCGCAGGAAAATGCCGCTGTTGGCATTATCGCTGGCCCAGAACTCGACGTAAAACTGGAAGTCCTTGTACTTCGCCTTGGTGACCAGATGGGCTGCGTCCTTGCTGGTACGCTTGTCGGCAACCGTCGCCCCGTCTTCCACACGCCAGTTGGTCTCGCCAACCTTGTTCCAGTCCCCCGCGGTCTTGTCATCGAGCAGCACGGTCCATCCTGGCCCGGTCTGCGCGGCAGCGGGCGCCGTGAGCGGGATGACAGCAAGGGCGGCAGCGGCCAGCCCAAGGGAAATTGAGAATGTGCGTGGTCGCGAGAAAAGCATTGTGTCCTCCTGAACCTCAAGACAGCCTGTTCCAGGCCAGGATTGGCGCAGGAACCTCTCGGCAGTGTCTTCCCTGAAAAGAAGCTATCGCAGCTCCAGGCCGGAGACTACTGTTTTCAAGGGCAGGTGCCGCCCCGACCGGCCGGTGTGCCGGAGCACCCACGCAGGGCGAGTTCATCCTCCTGCAGGGAAGGCCCCCACGCGCCCGCTGGAAGCGCTGTACGAGGTGGTTTTTTGCCGTCGGAGGCGAATGGGTGAGTGGGTGTCGAGGGTCCAACATTGACAATCTTCGAATAATTCATATATTCTGAATATGTATTGTTGGAGCTGTTGCCATGCGGTCGTTCACATCCGTGGAACTGGTTTCCGCCGTTGATGCCGTCAAGACGGCGGCGGCGCGAGAGCCGGTGGCGATCACCGAGCATCGCAAGCGCAAGTTTGTGCTGATGAGCTATGACGATTACGAGCGTCTCAGCGGCGCAGACGATCCCAACCGCGCCTACCGCCTTGAGGAAACGCCGGGCGCGATCCTGGACATTCTTAAGGATGAGTTCAAAGCGCTGGAGGACAGGCGCTCTAGCCGGAAATCCCCCGAGAATGCGTGAGCCGGGCAGCGTCTTCCACTATCCTTACCGCTGGCGCAACAGGACGGAAGACCATCCGAAAGACCGCACGGTCACGCTTGCCATCGTGGTGAAGGACGCCAAGGCGGCTCCGCTCACGCATCTCTTCCTGCTGGCTATCACCGATAGTCCTGATGCAGACGGGCTGGCGGTCGAGATACCGCCCATCGAGCGCAGGCGCGCGGGGCTCTCACCCACAAGGCCTGCCTTCGTGGTGATCTCCCGAATAC
>JANNRX010000153.1:0-1533 GCA_031401875.1 Hyphomicrobiales bacterium
GGGGTACTGAACGGGATCAGCGCGCCACGATTACCTCGCGGCAGGCTTGCGGCAGCGCATCCAGTGACCATGGTGGTGGCGGCTGGCGCTTTGGGCCGGGAGGTGCTTTTGGGCCGAAGTAAGCATTGTGCTGGCGCTTCAGCCAGCCTGTCAGTTCCGCGCCGCAGCCGTCGCCTTCGGGGGGATCATCCTGTTCGGAACAGCCCGCAAGGCCTGCCGGGCAGCCCATGCGGATGTGAAAATGGTAATTATGCCCCCACATTGGCCGGACCGTCCTGAGCCAGGCGCGGTCTGAGCCAGCCTCGCGGCACAAGGCTTGCTTGATCGCGGGATTGACGAAAATGCGATGGACGCGCGAATCCTTGGCGGCGAGCTTGATGATTTTGGTATGGTTGGCTGTCCAGACGCTGGTATCAACATCCATCCAGTCCGAACGCGCCATATTGACTGCGCTCATGTTTTCCCGCTCGGAAGCCGAAAGCCTGCGGTTCGGCATCGGTGTCAGCCAGATATCGGCATCAAGGCCGATCTGATGCGAGGCATGGCCCGTCAGCATCGGTCCACCGCGCGGCTGCGAGATATCGCCCACGAGAATACCGTTCCAGCCCGCTTCCTGTGGTACCTTGCGGGCGAAGGATTCAAGATAACGGATCAGATCCGGATGGCCCCAGTTGCGGTTGCGCGACAGGCGCATGACTTGCCAGCTCTGGCCGTCGACCGCGAGTGCCGATCCGCCCGCAAGGCAACCCCGCGCATAGGAGCCGATGGCGCGCGCTTCCATGGGAGCGCCGGTTGTCTGGCTGCCAAACTGGCGCTTGGCCGCCCATTCCGGCAGGTTCCTGAGGACGCCGGCGCGGCGCACGGCTTCTTCCGATTGTGTTGCTTGCGCCTGCGCCATGAGTGTCGCACCAACCAGCATCACGGCGCTGAGCGCTGCGGTGGCTGCTGTTTTCAGAAAAGACATGTCCTGCATCGGGCTCTCTCCGTTTGCCATGTTTTCATCTCAAACTCGACCCTGCCGCCATCATGGTTGATAAAGCGTTATGACCTTGGTTCAACTTCTCTTCGATGACGAGGGCATGATCACCCGCAGGCAATGGTGGCTCGGGACAATCATGCTTGTTGTCTTTCAGTTTCTGGCCGAATATCTGGCGAGCAGGCAGCTTTTGTCCAGCGGGCTTTACAGGCCTGTGATGCTTTTTGTCTCCATCGCTGTGCTGATTCCGTATTACTCGGTCAATGCCAAGCGTTTTCGCGCCATCGGCAGCAGGCCGGAACTGGCACTGATCGGCGGCATTTTGCCGCTGATCGCTGTGCTCTCCGACACGTTTCTGGGCTTCAAGAGTTTCGATCTGGTCCTCGGATTGCTCATACTGGCCGTGATCCTCTGGTATGTTCTGGATCTCGGCGTGATTGCTCACGAGGCGATTGTTGACGTGAGCAGAAGGCAAGTCTAGGGCCTGTCGTCCGTTAGGAACAGATGGTGGACGCGAGGAAAAATGGTACAGTGTGAAGCGGTTCTGGCGAAGCAAA
>JANNRX010000154.1:0-2866 GCA_031401875.1 Hyphomicrobiales bacterium
AAATCCCTGAATGAAATCAAGGAAGTCCTCGCGCAGATGGGACTTCACCTCGGCATGGATGTGTCGGGTTGGCCTCCTGAGAACATCGAGGATCTCGCGAAGCGGTTTGAAGAGCATTACTGAGGCAACCGGCAGTCGTTATTGCGATTGCCGACTGCCTTTTATCAGGGTGATCGTACCGTGGCACGGCGATCATCATAACGGATTGAAATCAATCAAGGAGTAGCCAAATGCGTCACGGAAACAGAGGTCGCCGCTTTAACCGCACGGTTGCGCACCGCAAGGCAATGTTCAGCAATCTTTCTGTCGCGCTCATCACGCATGAGCAGATTGTCACCACCCTTCAGAAGGCGAAAGACCTTCGCCCCGTTGTTGAAAAGCTTGTGACACTTGGCAAGCGCGGCGATCTGCATGCGCGTCGTCAGCTTATTGCTACGATCCGTGATGAAGCGGCAGCCAAGAAACTCATCGAAGTGCTGGGGCCACGCTACAAGGCCCGTCATGGCGGCTATCTGCGCATCATGAAGGCAGGCTTCCGCCATGGCGACAACGCCGCTGTTGCCGTGATCGAATTTGTGGATCGCGATGTTGACGCCAAAGGCAAGACCGATCTGGCCCGTGTTGCGGCAGAACGTGCTGATCAGCCAGCCGACGCTTCCTGATCAGCTTTTCCTAACCCAGTTTCAAAAAGAGCAGCTTTTCAGCTGCTCTTTTTTTATGCTTGTTCGCATCAGCCTTTGAGCGATAACAGACCATGACGCATGTGTCTGAATGGGGACTTTCCTGAGACTGTTCAACTTCCTATATCACGCGTGACTTCCTATATTCAGCTTCGAAACTGATTTGCTGAGGGAGACGGTCCATGCTCATCCGACTGATAGGCGCCAGCTTTTTATCCGGCATGATGCTTTTGACCGGCCTTGGTTCGCCTGCGCAAGCGCAAGGGTTCTTCCAGCGGCAGACGCCCGGCTCCAAAGCCGAGATACAGCTTTCTTTTGCACCCCTTGTGAAGCAGGCGGCACCTGCCGTGGTGAATGTTTATGGTGCACGGCGCGAGCAAAGGGCGCGCAATTCCTTCATGGATGATCCGTTCTTCCGCGAGTTCTTTGGTGGCGGTCGGCAAGGGCAGCAGCAGGAGCGGGTACAGCAGTCGGTTGGTTCCGGCGTGATCGTGGGGTCAGACGGCCTTGTCGTCACCAATCATCATGTGATCGAGGGCATGACGGAAGTGAAAGTGGCGCTTTCAGACCGGCGCGAGTTCGATGCGGACATTATCCTGCGTGATCCGCGTACGGATCTCGCGGTCCTCAGGATCAAGAATCTGGGCGATGGCAAGCTTGCAGCCCTGCCGATGGGGGATTCTGATATCGTGGAAGTGGGAGATATTGTTCTGGCCATTGGGAACCCTTTCGGGGTCGGCCAGACAGTCACTCAGGGCATCGTATCTGCGCTCGCCCGGACACAGATCGGTGTTTCGGACTATCAGTTCTTCATCCAGACCGATGCCGCGATCAATCCCGGCAATTCCGGTGGTGCGCTGATTGACATGCAGGGGCGTCTCGTTGGCGTCAATACGGCGATTTTCTCACGCTCCGGCGGCAGTCACGGCATTGGCTTTGCCATTCCCGCCAATATGCTGAAAATCGTCATCGACAGCGCCCGCAGTGGCGGCGCGACGGTGCGTCGTCCGTGGTTCGGGGCAAGGCTTGACAGTGTTGATCGCGAGAAAGCCGAGGCCCTTGGGCTTGATCGTCCAAGCGGCGCGCTTGTGGCTGCTGTCGTGGACAAGAGCCCTGCGTTTGATGCCGGTCTGCGGCGTGGCGATGTGATCATCTCGGTGGATGGTCAGGAGATCAATGATCCCGATGCATTCGGATTTCGTTTCGCGACGAAGGGGCTTTCGGGGCAGGCCTCCTTGAGCGTGTTGCGGGCGGGCAAGCGCATTCTGCTTCCGGTGAAGCTGGGGGTGGCACCGGAAACACGGCCACGCGATGCCACCATCATCAATAACCGCTCGCCCCTCTCAGGGCTGACTGTCATGAATCTTTCTCCCGCAGTCGCCGAAGAGCTTTCGCTGGAAGCAGGCAGTGAAGGTGTCGTGGTTTCAGCGGTTGAAGACGGTTCGAACGCCTTGCGGGTGGGGTTTCAGAAGGGCGATCTGATCATTTCCATCAACAATGAACGTCCAGGAACCAGCAAGGATGTTGAGCGCTTGACGAAAGATCGCAGTGCCCGCTGGATTCTTCAGATCAGCCGGGGCGGACAGATTTTTACACAGCAACTTTTCGGTGGTTGAGAGACCTCAAAATCAGGCAGCGACGCCCTCTGTTCGATTGGAAAGAACGCTGAAAATCGCAATGATCTGTTTTGCAGACAGCCTTGTCAGATCAGCATTGCCGCTGATGCCTGCATTCAGCATGGCTTCCTGAACAACAATGTCATCATGCATTGCTCCCATCAACCAATTCGGGAATGCACGTGAGTGGCAGTGAAGCGTGTCAATTATGTTAAAATCTGTGTGACGGTTATCCGTCTTGATCCTGTCAAATGTTGCTTGTACGTCCACTTGCGAGCCCTCAAGAACCTGAATGAAGTTGTTCCTCGTGAAGACAAGAAATCCGCTTACATTGCTGAGTTTGTTGCGCGCTACGGCGGTTTGATGAATTTGACGAAATGTAGCCAGTCTTGTTAATCCGCCTGGTTCAATGTTCATGCGGCTGCTATAGACAAGCTGGACAATCTTCATCATTGAAATCCTTGAATATTGTACCATTCTTGCAGATATTAATTACTAAAATGTGTTGTATTTTGTGCGCAGCCTTGCGTGCCTGCAAGGTATCTCCGGGAGTTATTTTCTCAGCAACAT
>JANNRX010000155.1:0-3971 GCA_031401875.1 Hyphomicrobiales bacterium
CAATCCGGCGCGCCACATCCGCCCAGGCCGATGTCCGCTGGGCCGTGACAAAATTTGTGATATCATCGAGGGTGATGACAAAACCACGGCTGTCCGTGCTCGCCTGTTCGGACGTCACGCGCATGAACAGGGTCATCTCGCGCCCCCGCTTGACGATCGCGATCTGGCGCTGGAGGCTGCGCGAGTGGCTCATCCGGGCCTCCTGGAACAGCCCGTCAATCCCAGGTGCGACATCGGCAAGAACACGCCCGGTCAAGCTCTCGCCAAGGATGCGGCTGGCAACCGGATTGGCAATACCGATGACGCCATCCTCGCTCAGACCGATCACGCCCACAGAAACACCGGCAAGGACAGCTTCCGTGAACTGGCGGCGCTGATCAAGTGCGGTGCTGGCGGAAACAAGGCGGTTCTGCTGACCGCGGATTTGTGCGATCATATTGTTGAAAGTCTCGCCGAGATGCCCGATGTCGCCCTCCGACTTCTGGGTCGGCACCTGCACGTAGAGATTGCCCGCCGCCACTGCATCCGTCGCATTGATCAACCGTCGGATGGGAGCAACAAGACGGTCGGCAAAGGCGAGGCCGATCCAGATCGCCGAGAGCAGCAGCAGCAAAGTGATAATGGCGTACATCACTGCGAAGGCACGCTGAACATTGGCGCGCTGTGCATCCAGCTGCCCATACTGGATGACTGCCTCCTCGGCGACACGACCGAAAGTCAGCGCACGCTGGTCGACCCTGCGCGCCACATAGAGAAAATTGCCATCATAGGAAGGAAGCTTGATCAGTGCGCCCACGAATTGCGCACTCAGCATGCAGGGCGGCTCTGGAGTTGCGGCATCCGTGAAATCCTGCGCTTGCGGAGGCAGGGGCTCCTCAAGGAAGCGGGTATCAGCCCGTTCGATCACAGTGCCATCCGCTGACATGATGACTGCGAAAGGAAAGCCCAGTGTTATGGCGCGTGTAGTTATGAAGCTACTGAAAACAGAACGGTTCTGATCATACAGGCCTGTCCGTTTCACATTCTCCAGATCCTGGGCCATCAACTTCATCTCACGCCCGACGTTCTGGCAGAGCTGTTGCTGGTATCCCCTTGCGATTGTCTGGGAGTTTGTCACCAGCTCACGCAAGGCCCCGGAAAACCAGGGACTGAGCCCGCGCTCCAGCGTGATGCTGGCGACAATCGCAATCAGGATAGCAGGAACGGCCGCAATCAGCGTGAACAGGCCGACGATGCGCAGATGCAGGCGAGACCCCGCCAGACCAAGCCGCCGCTGCCTGAACAGGCGAAAAAGATCGACAAAAACCACGAGTGCCAACAGGACCGCGATCAAGGCCGTCGCAATGACGAGAATGATGACGCGCCTCTCGGTCAACTGGATATTGAGAAATCCGGCGACCAGAAGAAAGGTTGTGGCGATGCTTGCGAGTGCCAGAATGAAAGCGGCGACACGCACAAATCTGCCAATGATACCCGACACGGGCGGGTTTACAGGCGCAAGAGCTGTATTTCCCGTATCGTTCATTCAAATCAATCGCCAAGAGTGTTCCGAGACACGGTTCTTATGAGATTATTGAGGCTTCATTGCAACAGTGTTGCATGAATTAGACAATTGCTGGGCAGCCGGATCAATGGATCGACTTGATCACGCGGATATCCAGTTCCTTGATCTTTTTTCGCAGCGTATTGCGATTGAGGCCAAGAAGATCCGCCGCCTTGATCTGATTGCCACGTGTCGCGGCAAGTGCCGCGCCCACCAACGGGCCCTCCATCTCGCGCAAGATACGGTCATAGAGGCCGTCAGGAGGCAACTCGCTGCCAAAGGAAGCAAAATAGCGGGACAGATAACTTTCCATGAAATCCGTGATTGACGCTCCTGAAGCGCCATTGTGAGCAACAGAGGCAAGGATCTGTGGCGCTGTCGACTGGAAATCAAGCTCAGCATCAATCGCCATGCCAGTCACGACGTCATGGGGATGCAACGCGGCCAGCCGTCGAACCAGATTCTCCAGCTCGCGGATATTTCCTGGCCAGCTATAGGCCTTGAGCCGCTCGACCGCTTCCTTGTCAAGCTGTCGGCGGGTCATGCCTTCCTTCTCCGCCAATGCGAAGAAATGGCGGGCAAGATCAGGAATATCGCTTGCCCTTTCGCGCAAGGGCGGCAAGCGCAGCGGTACGACATTCAGACGGAAATACAGATCCTCGCGAAACAATCCGGTCTGGATCAGGCCACGCAGATCCTTGTTGGTTGCGGCCACAATACGGACATTGGTCTTGATAGGGGTACGCCCGCCGACGGTGGTGTATTCGCCCTGCTGCAAAACACGCAGAAGACGCGTCTGCGCCTCCATCGGCATGTCGCCAATCTCGTCAAGGAAAAGGGTTCCACTTTCGGCCTGCTCAAAGCGCCCGACGCTGCGCTGGTTTGCGCCCGTAAAAGCGCCCTTCTCATGGCCAAACAGCTCTGCCTCGATCAGATCACGCGGTATAGCCGCCATATTGATGGCGACGAAAGGACCCGATTTACGCTTGCCAAAATCATGCAGGGCGCGGGCAACCAGTTCCTTGCCCGTGCCCGATTCACCATTGATCAGGACAGTCAGGTCGATATGCATCAGCCGGGCAAGCGTCCGATAAATATCCTGCATCGCTGCCGAACGCCCCACGAGCGGGATCTGGTCCTGATCATCGCGCGGCTCCGGCTCCATAGCGCGCGGTTCAGCCAGCGCTCGGCCCACAATGCTGACGAGCTCGCTCAGATCGAAGGGCTTAGGCAAATAATCGTAAGCACCACCCTCGGATGCCTTGATCGCCGTCATGAAGGTATTCTGGGCACTCATCACCACAATCGGCAGATTCGGGCGCAGCTTGCGGATGCGGGGGATGAGATCGAAAGCGTTCTCATCCGGCATCATCACGTCCGTGACAATCAGATCGCCTTCGCCGCTCTGGACAAATTTCCAGAGCGTGCTGGCATTGCTGGCCGAGCGCACATCATATCCTGCCCGCGTCAGAGCCTGACCAACAACCGTTCGTATGGCCGCATCATCATCCGCGACAAGTATGGTTCCGGTTTTCTGCATTACAGACGATCCGTTCCTTCACCTTCTGGTCTTGTGTTCTCTTGCTGAGAGGACTGGAGAGGAAGCAGCAAGCGAAACACGGTCCGTCGTGAAACGGAATCGCATTCGATAATGCCACCATGGTCTCCAATCACCTTGGCTACCAATGCAAGACCAAGGCCATTTCCGGATGCCTTGGTTGTGACGAAGGGATTGAACAGATGCTGACGAATATCATCAGCAACGCCTGGGCCATTGTCGCGGACACACACCTCAAGCGGCAGGCGAACGCGCTTGGCTGATCCTGGTACCGCAATGCGCACGCCAGGCCGATAGGCCGTGCTCAGCACGATCTCACCATCGATGGCAGCTTCGCCAATCGCCTCGGCAGCATTCTTCACCAGATTCAGCAGGACCTGAACCATCTGATCGCGGTTGCATAAAAAGTCGGGCAAGGATGGATCATACTCCACACTCAGCCTGATATGGCGGGCGAAACCTGATTGCGCGAGATGACGCACGTGATCCAGAACAACATGGATATTCACCTCTTCCATTTGCAGGGCGCGGTTATCGGTGAACATCTCGAAGCGATCGACAAGCTTCACGATGCGGTCAGTCTCATTGCGGATGAGCTGGGTCAGGATACGGTCTTCATCCGGCACCGAGCTGTCGAGAAGCTGTGCTGCGCCGCGAATTCCTGACAGCGGATTCTTGATCTCGTGTGCGAGCATCGCAGAAAGGCCGGAGACGGAACGCACAGCGCCGCGCTGATCGAACTGACGATCAAATTTATCCGCGATGGTCCGCTCCTGAATCATGAGAATGATTGTACCAGGATCATCCGGCATCGGACTCGCATGGATATCGGCCAGGCGCTCTCCCCCCATACGCTGCGAACGCAGATCA
>JANNRX010000156.1:0-4340 GCA_031401875.1 Hyphomicrobiales bacterium
CCTGTGCGACAAGGACGACGCTTTGTCCGGCATCATCAAACGCTCCATCATGATTGCCGGACACCGGACGAGCATCTCCGTCGAGCAGGATTTCTGGGATCAGCTCAAACTTCTGGCGCTCCACCGGAATATCAGCATTGCCGCCATGATAGCGGCCATAGATCAGACACGTGGCCCGCATAACCTGTCATCTGCTGTTCGCCTGCATGTACTGGCCGCATTGGTGGAACAAACGCGCCAGTCCTGAGATCAGAACTGGTTCAGAGGCTCGCGCTTCAGCGGGGAGCCGGTGGGGTAATCACCAGAGGAGCAGGCGGTGCGATACTGCCAGGTGGAACAGTCTCTGGCTGAAGACGCAGTGAGTCAATATTGCGCAAGCGCAGCGCATTCTGCCGTAATGCTTCCTGTTTCAGGACGTCCTGCCTAATAGCTTCCTGCTTCGCCAGTTCCTGTTGCAGTCTTTCCTGACGACGGCGCTCTTCACTGGCCCGCTGCACGGACTCAAGACGCCGACGGTCTTCTTCAAGCCGACGTTGTTCATCCCGTGACGCCTGAAGCCTGCGATTGAAAGCCGATCTCTCCCGCTGATCCTGTTCCAGCGCCTCGATACGCTCCGTCTCACGGGCGATTGCCAACGCGCTCATGCCATTGGCGAGGGCCGCAGCATCGACCTTCAGAACGGGATTGGCCAGGGGGCCCTGCCATGTCACTACCGCGCGGGGCATTGGCCCTGTCCAGCCTTTCGGGCTGTTGCGCAGCCGGATCGCTGCCTGACCGGAGAGGCTCATCGCCTTGAGATCAAGCCCAAGGCTTCCCACAATTTCCTCTTTGCCACTCGAAACAGACACAGGCCCAGCCCTCAACACCCCTGCCGCCAAGGCCACCGGCATTGTCTCGCCCGGCAATTGCAGGGCACCGGATAATTTCCCTGCGAGGGAGGATGCGACAACTTCCGGATTCACCAGAGCGAAATCACCCTGCGGTGCATTCACAACCGCATCAAGCGCATCCGTCTTCAGACCTTTGACAAGCGCCTGACGCAGATCAAGCCGACCCGTCCCTGAAAGGCCGGAAACAAGCCCCAGCGGACTGTTGCCGATCGCGCTGAACTCCAGTTCACTGGACGCCTTTCCCTGAAAGACACGGGCGGACAAGCCCTGGTCCAGCTCCAGGTCTTTCAGACCCAGCCGCCCTGTGATGCTGACACTTTTATCAGCACGGCGCAGCGTTGCATTGCCTTTGAGCCGCCCCCCACCCCATTCGCCCTGCGCGTTCTCGAGATAGATCAAGCCGCTCTCGAAGCGCAGGACAAAACTTGGCTTTTCGATCGAAAGTCCATCCAGCAGTTCAACCCTCTCTGCTTCGATCCAGAGATCACCAGGCAAGGTAATCGGTGCCGGTATGCCGAAAGGCGTTGATGCCCAGAGACCGGCCGTTGCCGGTGCGTTGCTCTCGCCAAAGATCAAAGGCGAAAACGATGCCACATTCAGCGGCCCCGTTTTCAACTGCCCCGCGACACGCCCGAATTCGAGCAGATTGAAGGCAATTTCACCACGCACATAACCACCGCCAAGCTTCATATCCATATCGCGAAGCGTGATCTTGTAACCGCGCAGATCGAAGCCTGCCTTGAGATCCAGCGGCTGTCCGGGCTGGACCAAGGGAACGGCGATCAGCAGTGATTGCGCCAATGGGGCTAGATCAAGAGCGCTGACGGCAACCGTTCCTGACAGCGGCTGCGCGCCATCATGCCCATGCTTCGCGCTGATATCCAGCTTCGTGCCCGCCAGTTCACCCTTCAGGCTCCAGTCAACACTCTTCTCGCGCTCGCCAAGACCACCCCCCTTGAGATGCAATGCGGCACCACCGGCGCTTTTGATCGTGATGGATTCCATGCCAATCTGGCGAAACAGACCTGCCGCACTCGGGTTCTGCAATTCCACGTCAAGCGCCTGCCCCGGTTGCAATTCACCGTCATTCTTCAGGCGGGTCCAGCCATTGACTTTGGTCTCGTTCAGACCGCCCTTGAAGCTGACACGCAGACCGGAACCCTGTGTGCCAGGGCGTTCCGATTCAACCGCGACCGAAATCTTCGCAGGCGAGAGCGCCTTGGCACGCGTGACAAGATAAGGCAGTGCCGCATGCGATGTCAGACGATCCGTCAATGCCAGAAGCGCCTGAAGATTGCGCGCATCAAGATCGGCCTTCAAGCTGGAGCGCTCCGGCCCCAGCTCTCCCGCTGCAACCAGATCAGCACCGCCAAGATCTGTTATTGCAAGCTGGTCGAGGAACAGCGCTGTATCCTCGCGCCTGAGCCTTAACTGAATGCGTCCTGCTCCCAAGCCTGAAAAGCGCATCCTTTCAGCATCAACGGCAAGATCGAGATCGATCAGGGAGTCACCGCCGATATCAGAAATATCGGGAAATTTTGCGATATCGAGCTGATCAGCGGTCAAGCGGAGGATCAGTTTCGGTTTCGGCTTTCCATCCTGCAATGTCAGGCTTCCGGAAAGCTTCATCTCATCCAGTGTCATTGAAGCTTGCGTAATGCCAAAGCCATTCTGCATCTGCTGCAAACGGCCTTCCATCCGCAGGGTTCTGATGCCGACTGGTCGTGGCGGAACACCCTGATACCAGCCCAAGAACTTCGCG
This sequence comes from Hyphomicrobiales bacterium, assembly GCA_031401875.1. Classification (GTDB taxonomy): domain Bacteria; phylum Pseudomonadota; class Alphaproteobacteria; order Rhizobiales; family Beijerinckiaceae; genus JADCCX01. The sequence continues at coordinate 2,653 of JANNRX010000156.1, forward strand.
ATATCCTGGCTTTCGACCTTGATGTCGCGTGTGGCAGGCTGATCAATGACTAGCGGATCACTTGCCGACGCGGCAGGTGCAAGTGCGAGAATGCTTCGCCCGGGAAATTCACCTGCCGCCTGCTTCAGGGAGATCGTACCATCACGCGATTCCAGCACCACCCGCGCTCCGACAATCACATCCTGCCCGATGAGAATTGAGCCGATTGTGACATCGATTTCGCCTGCTGGTTTTGAAGAGTCAGAGGCTGATTTTGCGATGTTGCGTGCACTCCCAGCTGCCGCCAGTGCTGCCATCACGGCCTGCGGCGTTCGCGGCAGAGAGGAACTTTGCTCACCCAGCAGACGATCAAGATCGAGCTGGCGCGTGGCCAAGGTAATGCGTGCGGGCGTGGCTCTTTCAAGATCGACATCACCATTGCCTGTGAATACTGCCTGCCGCTCGCCATTGCCGAGTGTCAGTTCTATATCGTCAAAAACCGTGCTGCGGCTGGAGCCCTTGGCCTTGGCCGCCATGCGCCAGATAATCTGGCCTGCCTCTTCATTGCCAGGAATCGCGCCATTGCCGCTGGCGGCGATTTTGCCCTCACCCGCGAACGCACCATTGGTGTATTTCACAACTCCGTCAAATTCGCCGCGATGCGCTGCGGTCTCGTTTTCGAGCAGCGCTTTCAAGCGGATTCCGGCAACCTCCAATGGTCCTGTCGAGAACCGCAGGGATTGACGATTCCCCTCTTTCGAAAAAGCCAGCGTTCCGCGAAAGGGGCCCGAAAGTGTTGTCGCTTCCAGTTGTCCTTCCACGTCAGAAGCGTCAAATGTCGTTGCACCGTCAGGGCCAAGCACGCGCAGGGATGAATTTCTGAGTGAAACATCCTGAAAACCGATTTGCGAGAACCATGCAGATTGTGGCGGGGAACCCGCTGCTCGCTCTGCCGCCCCCGCCTGTTGCTTCAGAACCAGCCGCGCCCCATTGACGGATGCGGATGTAATACGGATTTCTCCACGCAGCAGGGGTGGAATAGCCGCAGCAAGTTTAAGCCGCGCGACTTCGCCCGATACACCGCTGGGATCAGCAAATGCGACATGGGATAATTTAAGACCAGGAACCGGCAGCAGTGTGATGCGGATCGGTCCATTCACCGAAACAGGGTATCCCACCGCCTCGGAAATCAGACTGGAAATCTGCGGTTTGCGGCTGTCCCAATCAATGAAATGGGGGGCGATCAATGCGCCTGTCAGACACAGCAGCAACAGGATAGCCAGACCTGTCAGGAGATCACGCACGAAGTTTCCTCATATCAGCTCTACCGTTTGGACACCCTGAGCTCACGACACGATTACGCCGCTAGAGCATGCCGTGATTTGATCCAGATTTACAGCAAAATCGCGGCAGCATCATAAAGTACAGAGATATCTCGCTCACATGACAGCAACGATTTTGCCCGGATTCATGATATTGTCCGGATCAAGGGCTTTTTTGACAAGACGCATCGTATTGAGGGTTTCGCTGCCCAGTTCTTTTTCAAGATACTTCATCTTGCCCTGGCCAACGCCATGCTCGCCGGTGCACGTTCCTTCCATCTCAAGAGCCCGCTCCACGAGACGTGCGACGAAGGCCTTGCCAATTTCGATCTCATGAGCATCTTCCATGTCGATCAGCGGCAGCACATGAAAATTGCCATCGCCAAC
>JANNRX010000157.1:0-5287 GCA_031401875.1 Hyphomicrobiales bacterium
CACCGAGGCGGAGCAATCAGGCCCAGAGCCACGGCTTTGGCAGCCGCATGCGCCCTGTTGGTTGCCGATAGCTTGTTGACTGCGGCATCGATGAAAAAATTCACGGTGGCCGGCGTCAATCCAAGATTTTCCCCGATTTTCTTGCTGGTATGGCCATGTGCCGCCCAAACCAGACATTCTTTTTCCCGCGGCGTCAGCCGGATGAGAATGACATCATCGATCTGAAAGCGTAATTTCAACACGGCACGGTGCAAGAATGGATGAATCACGCCAATCGCCGCCACGAATTCCTGCTTGGCTGAAGGCCAGCGCTTCTCGGAGACATCGCTTGTCAGTGTGAGGAGCGACCGGTCACCGGAAGGGCCACGAAATGTTGCGGTGAGAGCATGGCGGCCCAGTTGAAAATCAGTGAAGTCCCTGAAAAACCGCTTCGTTCTGGTCCTGTTGCGTGGCAGGTCAACCCAGTCGACAGGCAAAATGCCATTTTCGCAGAACTGGATGGGATCAATCGCTTCGAATTTCTGTTCCAGAAAGTGGCTGCGCCAGTTATCACCGAAAGTATCCACATAGAAAGGATCGTCCCCCACAACGCCAGGAACGTGGCGCATGATGAATGAACCGTTTTTGGCACTAACGGAGCGTACGATGTCTTGAATACATCGTAGAAAGTCAGTCCTGTTGCCTGCATTCTTGAGCGCTTGCGCAAGCCAGACGATATTTTTTTGAGATATTATTTCCAATGCAGCGAGCCCTCTCAGCGTAGACTGACACTGGTTTTGCCCAGTCGCAAACCTTCCCTTGCGTTAAGGGCAGTTGCATTAAGGATTGCTGCAAGCCGCTTGCACATCTGCCTTGCGGTGACTAAAGCCTCTTTATGGGTTCAAGAGGCCATGCAATTGCCTGAAGAGCAAAAACAAAAACAGGCAAAACGTCAGCGATTGGTCCATGCATTGCGCCATAATTTGGCAAAACGAAAAAAACGTGAGCAGGACCAAAACCAGACTGGCACCCCTCAGGACGACAGAGCTATAAAGACGCGCGAAAAGCACAGTGAGTTTGATAGGGACGCATAGCGTTCTCATATTGACAACGCTGATTATGACAGATGACCTGGAAGGCTGATTGATATGGACCGCATTACCATCAGGGGCGGCGCTAAACTGCACGGGCAGATCGCCATATCCGGCGCAAAGAATGCAGCCTTGCCACTCATGACAGCGGCACTCCTGACAGATGGCGGCGTGACACTCGATAACGTGCCTCGCCTTTCGGATGTCAATCAGCTGCTGCGCATTTTGAGCAACCACGGTGTTGACCATAAGATTGCCGGCAAACTTTCTGGCCAAAGCAGTGAAACGGGTCAGACAATTGATCTTTCTGCACGGCAGATTGTCGATACAACAGCGCCCTACGAACTTGTTTCACGCATGCGCGCAAGCTTCTGGGTTATCGGGCCATTGCTGGGCCGCATGGGAAAAGCCCGCGTTTCCCTGCCAGGCGGCTGTGCCATCGGGACGCGTCCTGTGGATCTCTATCTTCAGGCACTGGAGCGACTGGGTGTGAGAATCCAGATCGACGGCGGCTATGTTGTGGCCGATACGCCCCATGGCCTGAAGGGTGCAGAAATTTTCTTTCCGAAGGTCACGGTCGGTGCGACCCATACCGCCCTGATGGCAGCGGTTCTGGCCGACGGCAAGACCGTCCTTCATAATGCCGCGCGCGAACCTGAGGTCATTGATCTTGCCACCCTCCTGACCAAGATGGGCGCCAAGATCAGCGGTGCTGGCACATCAACCATTGAAATCACAGGTGTTTCCCGTCTGCATGGCGCCCGTCATTCGGTACTGCCGGATCGGATAGAGACTGGCACCTATGCGATGGCAGTGGCCATGACGGGCGGTGATGTGCTGCTTGAAAACGGACGTGTCGATCTTTTGAAAGCGGCTTTTGATGTGCTGGCAAAAACCGGCGTCACTGTCGAGCAGAAGAGCAATGGCATCAGAATCGCCCGCAACGGCACGGGCTTGATCCCTGTTGATGTAACGACGGAGCCCTTTCCGGGCTTCCCCACGGACTTGCAGGCGCAGTTCATGGCACTGATGTGCATGGCAGATGGTGTCTCCCATATCCGTGAGACCATCTTTGAAAACCGCTTCATGCATGTGCAGGAGCTGGCTCGTCTTGGCGCAAAGATCAAGCTCGATGGCGACATGGCCATCGTCGAAGGTGTGAAACAGCTCACTGGCGCACCAGTGATGGCGACGGATCTACGCGCTTCTGTCGCCATGGTCATCGGCGGCCTCGTGGCCGAGGGCGAAACCACGGTGCACCGCGTTTATCACCTCGACCGCGGGTTCGAGGCGCTGGAGATGAAACTGCAGCGCTGCGGGGCGAATGTGGAGCGGATCAGCGGCTGAGAACCAGCGCGTCAGAAGTTTGGATCCGCCGAGATTGCACCGCGCTTGGGACCAAAGCCCCGAATGAAACAGCGGCAGGACGTGTTCACAGGCAACGCGCGCGGGGCGTCACAGGCTCCACGGGAGGTCACACAGACATCACCGAAGACCACGCGCCGTGGGCGCTGGAATCTTGGATCATTGCGCCGGTCAAAGCGAGGATCATAACGCTGATCGAACCTCGGATCGTAGCGCTGATCCAACCTTGGATCGTAGCGAGGATCGAACCTAGGATCGTAGCGTGGCTGCTCCTGAGGAAACGGAAAGAACTGCGCGAGCGAAGGCCCTGCACTGCCGATCAAGGCTGTTCCCGCAAGTGCCGCAGCGGCGAAACTGTTTCTGAATGCATGTTTCATGGCATTTCCTTCCTGCGCATCATTCACTTGCGCGCTTCCTGCGTCTTGCAAAGTCGGTTTTGCATTAATTTCCCACCCGCTTGCCGAAGGCCGATTGAACAGAACCATAGGTAAGGGTATCGCATTCTGGCAACAGGACAAGTCAATGCCGCTCGAATTTCATAGCACCGCCCCGGATTTTGAGCAGAACTTCCGGAATCTTCTCGCCCAGAAACGCGAAGTTTCGGAAGAAGTCACTGTCATTGTCCGCTCTATCATCGCGGATATCCGGGATAATGGCGACAAGGCCCTGATCGCATTGTCACGCAAGTTCGATGCCGTCGATCTTGAAAAACTTCCGATCCGGATTTCTGATTCCGAGATCGCAACCGCGCTGGCACAATCGGATGCCGATGCCTTGGCCGCACTCAGGTTCGCCAAGGCGCGCATTGAAGCCTATCATGACAAGCAGCGCCCCGCCGACAGCCAGTTTACCGACGCCCTGGGCGTAGAGCTTGGCTGGCGCTGGACCGCCGTCGAATCCGTCGGCCTCTATGTGCCGGGTGGTAGTGCCAGCTATCCATCCTCGGTGCTGATGAACGCGGTTCCCGCCAAAGTCGCTGGCGTCACCCGTGTTGTCATGACGGTGCCTGCCCCGGGCGGCATCATCAATCCGCTGGTGCTGGCCGCAGCCTCGATTGCGGGTGTCGACGAGGTTTACCGTGTCGGCGGCGCGCAGGCCGTGGCAGCGCTTGCCTATGGCACGCAAACCATCAGACCTGTCGTCAAGATCGTTGGCCCCGGCAATGCCTATGTCGCCGCCGCCAAGCGCGAGGTGTTCGGCAAGGTCGGGATCGACATGATTGCGGGGCCGTCCGAAGTGCTCGTGCTCGCGGATGATACAGCCAACCCGGAATGGATCGCCGCTGATCTGCTGGCACAGGCGGAGCATGATGCTTCGGCGCAATCCATCCTGATCACGGATTCGCCTGCCTTGGCAAAGTCAGTCGCGCTGGCCGTGGAAGGGCAGTTGAAAACCTTGCCACGACGGGAGATCGCAACAGCATCCTGGCGAGACTTTGGTGCCATTATCCATGTCACATCCTTGCGGGACGCTATTCCCCTCATTGACAGGCTGGCACCGGAACACCTGGAGATCATGGCCCGTGACGCTGACCAGCTTTCGGGACTGATCCGCAACGCGGGTGCCATTTTTCTGGGGGATCACACGCCCGAAGCCATCGGCGATTATGTGGGTGGCTCAAACCATGTCTTGCCGACTGCCCGCAGTGCCCGCTACGCTTCGGGGCTTGGAGTGCTGGATTTCATGAAGCGGACCTCGATTCTTCGCTGTGGCCCCGAACAGCTTCTGGCTTTGGGGCCGGCCGCCATCGCGCTTGGCCGGGCAGAAGGTCTTTCCGCCCATGCCCGCTCTGTCGCAATCCGCCTGAACTTGCCCATGGATATCTGAGGTAACCATGGCGGATGAAGACAATGACAGCCGCAACAACCGCCTCATCGCGATTGTTCTCGATCCCGGGTCCATTGAGCGTGGTACACCGGATCAGGAACATGAGCGGCTGACGGCGATCTATGATTTGGTGGAGGAGAATATCTTTGCCTTGCCGGATGGCCGCGAAGGTCCTTTCTCGCTGCATCTGGGCATGGTCAATGCACGCTTGGTATTCGATATTCGCTCTGAAAACGGTCAATCCATCATCATTCATGGATTGTCGATGTCGCCGTTTCGACGCGTCATCAAAGATTACTTCATGATCTGCGAAAGCTATTATGACGCGATTCGCAGCGCGACTTCTGCGCAGATCGAAGCCATCGACATGGGCCGACGCGGTATTCACAACGAGGCGGCGGAGATTGTCATGGAGCGCCTGAAGGACAAGGTGAGCATCGATTTCAAGACCGCGCGACGATTGTTCACGCTGCTTGCCGCATTGTCCTGGACAGGACGCGAACTATGAGCGGCCAATCACTGACACCCCATTCCATCCTGTTCGCCTGTAGCCTCAACGCCGTCCGCTCACCCATGGCTGAAGGGCTGGCACGGGCGCTTCTGGGGCAAAGAATCTTTATCGATTCAGCCGGGCTCTCGACGGCCGCTCTGGATCAGTTTGCGGTCGCCGTGATGTCCGAGATCAGCATCGACATTACCAACCACAATACACAGGGGTTTGACGATATCGCCATCGATGAATTTGACCTGATCGTTGCTCTCTCACCTGAAGCCCATGCCAAGGCGCTGGCATTGACGCGCCACAGTTCCGTTGCCGTCGAATACTGGCCAACCCCTGATCCCACTGCGGAAGCCGGCGGAGCGCGGGAGCGTCGCCTGGCGGCCTATCGTGCTGTCAGGGATCAATTGCGCCAGACCATCCGGGCGCGGTTTGTCAAAGCCTGAAGGGCATGGTCTCAGGCTTTACCGGGACTAGAGCATGACGTTGTTAGACGGAAGCAACGCAGTTGCTTCCGTCTAACAAC
>JANNRX010000158.1:0-2790 GCA_031401875.1 Hyphomicrobiales bacterium
GCAGCGCGTGCTCGTGCAGCGTGAAGATGGAACTCGTCGCGGCGTGAAGTTCAAGCTTCGCCCCAATGCCAAATGGTCAAACGGTGACGCATTCAAGGCCTCCGATTACGTCTATTCCTTCCGCCGCATCATCAATCCCGAGACCGGTGCGAAATACGCCAACATCCTCTATCCCCTCAAGAATGCCGAGAAGATCAACAAGAAGCAGGAGGGCGCGAAGCTGGAGGATCTGGGCGTCAAGGCCATCGACGACCGGACGCTGGAGATCACGCTGGAGCGTTCGACGCCTTACTTTCTGGAACTCCTGACGCACTCGACTGGCTTTCCGGTGCATCCGGCTTCGGTCGAGAAGCACGGCAAGGATTATGTGAAGCCGGAGAACTGGGTCTCGAACGGCGCTTACACGCTGAAATCCTGGACCCCAAATTCCGACATCCGCCTCGACAGGAACCCGAATTTCCATGATGCCGCGAATGTACAGATCGAGCGGATCATCTATTATCCGACGCCGGATTTCGCGGCGGCATCGCGCCGTTTCATGGCGGGGGAATTGCAGTTCACCACCGATATTCCGGCGGATCAGGTGAAGTTCCTCAAGGAGAAACTGGGCGATCAGGTGAAGATCGCGCCGTATCTGGGCACCTATTATCTCGCCTTCAATATGGCCAAGAAGCCTTTCGATGACGTGCGTGTGCGCCAGGCTCTGTCGATGGTGATGGATCGCGAGTTCATCGCCGAGCAGATATGGGGCGGCACTATGGTGCCTGCCTACAGCTTTGTGCCGCCGGGCATTGGCAATTACGGCAAGCCCGCTGCTGCCGCCTGGGCGGACAAGTCACCCATCGAGCGCGAGGAAGACGCGAAGAAGCTTCTGGCCGACGCAGGCTTCGGACCTGGCAAGCCGCTGAAGGTCGAGATCCGCTATAACACGACCGACAACAACCGCCGCACCGTGGTAGCTGTTGCTGACCAGTGGAAACAGATCGGCGTGGAGACCACGTTCATCAATACCGATGGCAAGACGCATTTTGCGCATCTGCGCGAGGGAGGCGATTTTGACGTCGCCCGTGTTGGCTGGATCGGCGATTATTCCGATCCGCAGAATTTCCTGTTTCTCGTGCAATCGGATAACACGGGCTTCAACTACGCCAAGTTCAAGAACCCGGAATACGATGGCCTGATGAAGCAGGCGGAAAACGAATCCGATCTGAAAAAGCGCGCCGATGTCCTGTTCAAGGCGGAGCAGATTTTCACGCGCGAGCAACCCTATGCGCCGGTGCTGTTCTATTCGAGCAAGAACCTGGTTTCGCCGAAACTGGAGGGCTTCCACTCCAACCTGCGCGGGGCCTTTGCAACGCGGTTCTACAAGCTGAAGAATTGAGCGACCTTGCGTCTCTCTCCTTTGTGGAAGGGTTATCGCACATGGCTTTGTCATTCCCGACCGTGTCCGGCGCAGCCGGATCACGAGATCGGGAATCCAGCACAAAGTCTCCTTTGCGTTATCATAATGCCGCTTTCGGCGAACCTCTTGCGCTGGATTCCGGGTTCCATTCCGCTTTGCTGCATGGTCCCGGAATGACAAAAGAAGCCAAAAGCGGTTGTCGCGTCCGCAAGGGGGGAGAGCTTCGCACCGCGCACGGGATGACACAGCCATGATCCCCTATGTCCTGCGCCGTCTCGCCTCTTCCGTCCCCACACTGCTGATCATCGTGACGATCAGCTTCTTCCTGATCCGGCTGGCACCGGGCGGACCCTTTGATCTCGAACAGCCGCTTGAAGCCTCCGTGATGGAGAACCTCAAGCGGCTCTACAGCCTCGATCAGCCGCTGCACATTCAGTATCTGACCTATCTCAAAGGCCTGCTGGCGGGTGACCTCGGGCCATCCTTCTATTACCGTGATCTTTCCGTGGCGCAGCTTTTCGCTGCGGGCCTGCCGGTGTCGATGCGGCTTGGAGGGCTGGCGCTGGGGCTGGCAATCGTCATTGGCATGGCCTGCGGTGTGTTCGCGGCGCTACGGCAGAACCAGGCGGCGGATTATGCCGTGGTGGCGGTGGCGACGGCGGGGATCACCATCCCCACCTTCGTTACAGCGCCGCTGTTTCAGGTCGTCTTCGGCCTTTGGCTGGCGTGGCTTCCCGTCGGTGGCTGGAATGATGGCGCCTTGCGCAATACCGTCCTGCCTGTTGTGGTGCTGGCGCTGCCGCAGATGGCGGTTATCGCCCGCATGACCCGCGCCGCGATGATCGAGACCCTGAGGGCCAATCACATCCGAACGCTGCGGGCGCAGGGCCTGGCACCGCTCACCATCATTCGCCATGCGCTCAGGGGTGCAGCCCTGCCGGTGGTGTCCTATATCGGCCCAGCGGCTGCCGCGCTGCTCACGGGTTCTGTCGTGGTGGAGACGATCTTCGGCCTGCCCGGCATCGGGCGCTATTTCGTGGAGGGCGCGCTCAACCGCGATTACACGCTGGTGATGGGCACCGTCGTGATGGTCGCCGTGTTCGTGCTCCTCTTCAATCTTCTGGTCGACATCGCCTACGCTGTGCTCGATCCGCGCGTGCGTCTCGAGGGCGAGACATGACCGATGCGGTTGCGCGCACCGTTGCTGATGCCAGCCGCTCGCTGTGGGGCGAGGCCGGCGCCCGCTTCCGCCGCAATCGGGCAGCTGTGGCAGGGCTGGCGCTGCTCTGCCTCATGGCGATCGCCTGCCTCATCGGGCCACCGCTGACCGGCCATGCCTACGATCGCGTGTTTCAGGACTATGTGCGCGTCGCGCCATCGCTCTTCGA
>JANNRX010000159.1:0-1938 GCA_031401875.1 Hyphomicrobiales bacterium
CGTGAACTGACCCAGGCGGGGAACGACCTCAGAAACGAACGAGATGAAGCGCGCCGCCAAAAGGACCGGGCCGAGATCAACCTGGAAAGCGCCAACGACGCGATCGAGCAGATGCTCACGCGTGTGGGCTTCGACCGGCTGTCGTCCACGCCCTTCATGGATCGAACGCGCGTCGAACTGCTTGAAGACGCCCTGCGGTTCTTTGACAAGTTGCTCGCCGCGCAGACCGGCGATACGCGACTCCGTGTTCAACGCGCGCACACGCTCGAACTCGCCGGAAGCGTCAACCATGCACTCGGCCGGTTCGCGCAAGCACGACATCACCTCGATGCCGCTCTCGCATTGATCGAAGCACTCCGTGCCGAGCCAGACAGCCCCGTGCCGGCCGCCACGCTCCTCTGGCTCCAGTCGCAAGCCCTGAATGAACGCTCGTTGCTCCGCGTGCGGCTGGGCGAGGCCGCCGAGGCCCGCGCCGATCAGGACGCCGCAATCGCACTTCGCGAACAACTGCTCGACAGGGATCGGACCAATACGCAACATGAATTCGCACTGGCCGCAAGCTACTTGAATCGGGCCGTGATCGCTTGGGCGGAAAGAAAGCCGGCGGATGTCGAGTTCTACCTGGGCCGCGCCCGGCCGCGTGCCGAAGCACTCACTCGCGATCACGGCGATGTGGATCGCCATTGGTACCTGCTCGGTTTGGTCTTCAACCAACTCGGTGTCTACTACGTCGAATCGCGCGAACTCGTGCAGTCTCACGAGACGTTCGAACGGAGCATTGCAATCTGGCGAAAGCTTACGGCTGCCGACGCCGGGAACGTCAACTACCGCACAGAGTTGGCCCGATCGCTCACGAACGTCGGCATGGTCCTGCGAATGCAAAAGTACCTGAAGCGTGCCGAGGAGCCCATTCGGGAAGCTCTTGCCATTCGCGAGCGGCTGGCCGCCAATCACCCGAATGTCTGGGCGTGCGAGGTGGGCCTGGCATCGTCCTGGCTCCAGTTGGGAGAGCTTCACCGCGCGCGACGCGAATCGGAACTGGCACTGCGGCAATTCGCCAGCATCATCGACCGGTTGGAAGCGTCCGGCGATCAGTTGCGCGACGATGCCCAGGCCCGGGCCTTCCTGACGGATGCCTACATCGGGCGTGCCAACACGCACGACGCGGACGGCAAGCCTGCCGAGATGGCGAAAGCATTGGAGCGAGCGATCGAACTGGCCGAGCCGCATCGCCGGGCAGATCTTCGCCTGTCGCGGGCCGTGGCACTGGCATTCGCCGGCAACCTCAAGGAAGCGCTCGCGGAAACGGATGAGGTTCTCAATACCCCGGAACCGGAACCGGAACCGGAGGTTCTATTCAACGCCGCCCGCGTGTTCGCGCTCGCGGCGAGCCATCCCGCTGAACGGAGCCGCAAGGAAGCACTCGCGAGTCAAGCCGTCCGGTTGCTTGAACGCGCCGACCGAGCCGGCTACTTCCGGCCGCAACCACGTCAACAAGTCCTGGACAAGTCCAACGATTTCAAATCGCTTCTCGGGAGAACGGACTTCGAATCCCTTCAGCGAAAGCTCAATCCAAAGTAATCCTCTCTCGCTCACAAATCTAGATCTGCCAATCGTTTGCAACGAATAATCCGCCACAAAACTGGCATCGGGCACCCGGCCGCCGAACACCTGTCACACCCCCCGTACAAGGAGTGCGAGAACGAAATCCCCGACTTGGAGCCATCCCATGACACGTACTCGATTCACGCTGGCGGCCTGCATGTTGTTCCTGATCATCGGCATCGCTTCGGCCGCCAAGCCGGCCAATGGAACCTACCCGTTCGCAGTTGCTGCGGACACGGCGGCGACGACGTGGGCGGACTTCGACAAGGTGTCCGGGACGAAGCGGCCGCTGACCAAGGACGAGACCGCACTGTTCGCCGATGCCAAGGACGG
>JANNRX010000160.1:0-6427 GCA_031401875.1 Hyphomicrobiales bacterium
ATGGTTTTGCCATCAATAACCTCGACATCCAGCGCACAGGCCGACGGGCAATCATGCGGACAGACGGAGGGGTGCGTGGTGATGCGGATGGATTGGGGGGAAACAGGTGCGTTCATGTGGAGAGGTTAAACGACGTAATCAGGAACGTCAAAACGCCTTTGGCAATCCTGCCTGTTTCAAGACCTCATTGGCCGTATGACGGCTCTTGGAGCGAGGCACGAGCACTGTCTGTCCGGATGCTGCATTGATCCATTTCTCGTGCGAACCTTTCCCGCCGACAGTCCTGGACCATCCAGCCAACTTGAGTAGTGCCGTCAATTCCCGATAGAAATCCCTGGCCAATCAGGCCGCCGTCAACTGCATGTTGCGCTGCGCGCTGATATGAACTGTAAAATCACCACGCGCTTCAGGCAGATTATCCCCAACCATGATGGGAGCAAGCTGATCAACAAGCGACACGAATTCGTCAAAAGTCTTGGTCTCGATGACCAGGCCCGGAATATCGGATTGAGAGACAAAGACCTTTGCTTCGTTGTCCCAAATCGCTGCCACATTGAAAGTCCGTGTCAACGCCGCTCCTTTTCAGCAAAACTCTAAAGGGAGGATATCAAACGGCGGTTCGAAAGTCCAATGCAAGCGCCCTCACCCCTCAAACACCACCCTGCCCGCCACGATCGTCGCATGCACTCGTCCCGTCATTCGAGCTTCGTCAAACGGCGTGTTCTTGCAGCGGCTGCGCAACTTGTCGCGATCACACACCCACGGTTCCTCTGGATCGAGGATGATGACGTCGGCGGGCGCGCCCACGGCCAGCGTGCCGCCGGATACGCCCAGCACGCGCGCGGGCGCCGTCGACATGGCCTCGATCAGACGCAGGAGGCTGATTTGCCCGGCCTCGACCATGCGGATGCCGGCGGCAAGCATCGTCTCCAGGCCTGCCGCGCCGTTGGCCGATTCCGTGAAGGTCAGTCGCTTGGTTTCGACATCTTGCGGATTGTGATCGGAGACGATCACGTCGATAAGGCCCTCCGCCACCGCCTGCACCAGCGCCAACCGCTCTTCCTCGCTGCGCAAGGGCGGCGAAAGCTTGAAGAAGGTGCGGTAGGAGCCGATGTCGTTATCATTGAACGTCAGGTGATTGATCGAGACGCCCGCTGTTACCTTGAGACCTTGCGCCTTGGCGCGACGCAGAACCTCCAGCGATTGGGTGCATGACACAAGGGCTGCATGATAACGCCCACCTTCCATGGCGACGAGGCGAATATCGCGCTCCAGCACCACGGTTTCCGCCGCATGGGGAACGCCCGGCAGGCCGAGACGCGCGGCGAATTCGCCCTCATTCATCACGCCCTCACCCACCAGATCAGGGTCTTCGCAATGCTGCACGATCAGTGCATCGAACATCTGGCCGTACTGCAGGGCGCGGCGGATGACCTGCGCGTTCATCACCGCCTTCGCCCCATCGGTATAAGCAATGGCACCGACCTCTTTCAGGAGGCCGAACTCGGTCATCTCGGCGCCGAGGCAGCCTTTGGTCAGCGCCGCCATCGGCAGGACACGCACCTTGCAGCGGTCGCGCGCGCGGCGCTTGACGAAATCGATGGAGGCCACATCATCAAGCGGCGGCTTGGTATCCGGCATGCAGACGATGGTGGTGATGCCGCCCGCCGCTGCCGCCTCACCTGCCGTGCGGAAAGTTTCACGGTGCTCTTCGCCCGGCTCGCCCACGAAAACACGCATATCGATTAGGCCGGGCGCGATGACGGCTCCCTTGCAGTTACGGACGATAACGCCATTGACCGGCTTCAAATCATTGAGATGCGGGCCGATATCGCGGATTGTGCCATTCTCGATCAGCAATCCGCCCGGCTCGTCGCGCCCGCAGGATGGATCGAGCAATCGGCCATTGACCAGCAAAAGCGAGGGAAGCGTGTCTTGGTTCATGGTATGGCCTGCAATGCGCACTCACAAAGCCTCTAAAGGAGACGCCGTGAAAGGGACAGTGGCAGCAGCGCCGTTTCGCGGTTTTTCAACCGGTTAGAGACCGTGAGGCTTTGGCTTTGACGGGATCATACGGCATCACGTCATGCCACATGGCAGCGCGCGCTTCTTCATGCATGCGGCGGCGGCGTTCAACGAACACGACCGGCCCCATGAACAACACGGAAATCAGGCAAATCACGCCCGTCAGCACCATACCCATGACCCAGAAATATAAGGCTGATCCAGCCTTGTGAAAATACAGGACATAGGCCGTGATAAAAAGTGGATTGGTCAAGGCAATGATGCCGATAAAGCCCGAACGCTCACGCAATTCACGAAAGAAGGATTTGGGCTTCATCACGCAGTCTTCTGAATTTGCTTCTCCAACAGGAAAATGGAGCATAGATCACGAAGCTTAACAGCCGATTGTCACAATTCTAGCGCGCAAAGCGCAGGAGTTCGATGCGGTTTTTTTCATCCAGCATGCGCTGCTCGCGCAGGGTCAGACCGATCGTTGCAAGATGATCTTCTGCTTGTGCTGTGGCGCTAAAAAGTGGCCGGCCCTTTGCGATCCTGAAGCCGCGGGCGCGCGCGAGATGAAACGCGTAGAACAGGCGCCGCTCTGCAAACCAGTCGAAGATGCCGGTGCCCCCCGTGACAGCGACAATGCCGCCCCTGGGGGCAATGGTATGGAACGCCTTGATGAGATCATGCTCATCGGGATCGAGAAAAGCCACATCATCCTCGCGCCTGAACCCGCCCTTTCCCGCTGAACGCGTGAAGACGAGCCGTTGACGCCCCGGCTTGTTCGGATGCGCCTCATGGCCAAGACGCCCCGTGATGACAATCGCCGCCGTGTCGAGATGCGTCTGAAAATAGGCCCAGTCCGCAGGGTTTTTCAACCCTTCCGGCATCACACCATCCTGGTCTGCGATGCAACCATTATCGCAGACAATGGCATGCCCCTCGACTGTGAAAACGGGCTTCGTCAATTGTTCGGCAACCGCCGTGCCAGCGCTTCCAGCACGGCCATGCGCACGGCAACCCCCATTTCAACCTGTTCACGGATCAGCGATTGCGCGCCATCCGCCACATCGGTTGAAATCTCGACGCCGCGGTTAATGGGACCAGGGTGCATCACCAGCGCATCGGGCTTGGCATAGGCGAGCTTTTCCTCATCCAGACCGAAATAGCGGAAATACTCCTTGGTGGAGGGGATGAAGGATCCATGCATGCGCTCGCGTTGCAGGCGCAGCATCATCACGATATCCGCACCCTTGAGACCCTGGCGCATGTCGTGAAACAGCTCGAAGCCGAAGCGTTCGATGCCAACTGGCATCAGCGTCGTTGGGCCAACCAGCCGCACGCGAGCGCCCAGAGCTGCGAGGCAGATCATATTGGAACGCGCCACGCGTGAGTGCAGGATATCGCCGCAGATCGCCACCACAAGACCCTCGACACCGCCCTTGGCGCGTTTGATGGTCAGCGCATCAAGCAATGCCTGCGTCGGGTGCTCGTGCGCGCCATCGCCGGCATTGATGACCGAACAATCCACCTTGCGTGACAAAAGCTGCACAGCACCCGCCGCGTGATGGCGCACCACGATCAGATCGGGCCGCATCGCGTTCAGGGTCATGGCGGTATCGACCAGCGTTTCGCCCTTCTTGGCCGAAGAATTGGCGACAGACATGTTCATCACATCAGCGCCAAGTCGTTTGCCCGCCAGTTCAAAGGAGGATTGGGTGCGCGTCGAGGGTTCGAAGAAAAGATTGATCTGTGTACGGCCACGCAGGCTGGATTTTTTCTTTTCGACCTGACGCGACAGAGCCACCTGCTCATCCGCCAGCGCCAGCAAAGCCTCGATATCAGGCCGTGACAACCCTTCGATGCCCAGCAAGTGCCGGTGTGGAAAACTGTAGGTCGAAGGTGAAATTATGCCCATGTCGAGGATCAGTGCGTAAAGAGAAAGCGCGGGTTCAACAAGCACTCGTTTGACAGCGGGCGCAGTCTTCCCCATGTATCGCGCCACATCAGACATCATGTCCGGGTGGGGTAAGGGCTGTCCCAAGTGACCAATCTCGTTATTGTTGAATCGCCTGCCAAGGCTAAAACCATCAATAAATATCTTGGCAGCAATTACGAGGTCGTGGCCTCGTTCGGCCATGTGCGTGATCTTCCCTCCAAGGATGGCTCGGTCGATCCGGAAGCGGATTTCGCCATGCTGTGGGAAATCGACGGCAAGGCTACCAAGCGGATGTCGGATATTGCGGCTGCCGCAAAGGGTTCGGAAAAGGTCATTCTGGCCACTGACCCGGATCGTGAAGGCGAAGCGATTTCCTGGCATATCCTTGAAATTCTCAAGAGCAAACGCGTGCTCAAGGATGTGAAAGTCGAGCGCGTCACCTTCAATGCCATCACCAAACAGGCGGTTGAGGAGGCGATGCGCGCGCCCCGCCCCATCGATCAGGCGCTGGTGGATGCCTATCTGGCGCGGCGGGCACTGGATTATCTCGTCGGCTTCAATCTTTCGCCCGTGTTGTGGCGCAAATTGCCCGGTGCCCGCTCGGCAGGCCGGGTGCAATCGGTGGCATTGCGTCTGGTTTGCGACCGCGAAATGGACATCGAGCGGTTCACGGCACGGGAATACTGGTCCTTGATCGCGACCTTGAAGACAGCGGGCGGAGAGCTCTTCGAAGCCCGTCTTGCAGGCGCGGATGGCAAGAAGATCACACGCCTCGATGTCGGCACCCAAACCGAAGCACTCGCCTTCAAGCAGGCGCTTGATGCCGCATCGTTCACGGTAACCTCTGTCGAATCAAAGCCGGCAAAGCGCCATCCGTATCCGCCCTTTACGACCTCGACATTGCAGCAGGAGGCTTCCCGCAAGCTTGGCCTCGCACCGGCAGCGGCCATGCGCGTCGCGCAAAAACTGTATGAAGGCATTGATCTGGGCGGCGAAACCGTGGGCCTGATCACCTATATGCGGACCGATGGCGTGCAGATGGCTGGCGAAGCGGTGGATGGTGTCCGCCGTCTGATTGCCAATGATTTTGGTGATCGTTATCTGCCCGGCAAGCCACGCGCCTATTCTGCCAAGGCAAAGAACGCTCAGGAAGCACATGAGGCAATTCGCCCAACCGATGTCTGGCGTACGCCCGAGAAAATGCGCAAGTACCTCGGGGGAGAGGAATTCAAGCTGTATGAACTGATCTGGAAGCGCACCATGGCAAGCCAGATGGAGAGCGCCGAACTGGAACGGACGGCGGTCGATATTCTGGCGGATGCAGGTGGTCGCACTCTGGAACTGCGCGCCACCGGCCAAGTCGTGCGTTTCGATGGCTTCCTGACGTTGTATACCGAAGACAAGGACGACGAAGAAGACGAGGAAGGCGGTCGCCTGCCCCTGATGCGCAAGAATGATGCGCTGGCGCGTGAGAAAATCGCAGCAACACAGCATTTCACTGAGCCACCACCGCGTTTCACCGAGGCCTCACTGGTGAAAAAGATGGAAGAACTCGGCATAGGACGGCCCTCAACCTACGCCTCGACGCTCCAGGTATTGCGCGATAGGGAATATGTGCGGCTTGAAAAGAAGCGCCTGGTTGCCGAAGACAAGGGAAGGCTTGTCACGGCTTTTCTGGAGAGTTTCTTCGCGCGCTACGTCGAGTTTGATTTTACCGCCAATCTGGAAAACCAGCTTGACCGCATTTCGAACAACGAAATCGAGTGGAAAGAGGTCATGCGCCAGTTCTGGCGGGATTTTTCACTCGCCATCGGCGGCACCAAGGAATTGCGGACAACGGAAGTCCTCGACAAACTGGATGCCCTGTTGGGCCCGCATCTGTTTCCACGCGGCAAGAATGGCGAAGACACGCGCAGCTGCCAGCGGTGTGGCACAGGCCGCATGGGCCTGAAACTGTCGAAAACAGGCCCCTTCATTGGCTGTTCGAATTACCCTGAGTGTCGCAACACGCGTCCCTTTGGCGTGGCCTCGCCCGACGGCGAGGGCGATAGCGCGGGCGGTGTGGGTGCCGATGGTTCGCGCAACCTGGGCGATGATCCCGCGACCGGCATGGCGGTGACGGCACGCATCGGGCGGTTTGGGCCTTTTGTGCAATTGGGAGAAGGCGATAAACCCAAGCGTTCCTCCATTCCCAAGGGGCTCTCCATCGGTGAAATCACGCTGGAACAGGCGCTTTCGCTTTTGTCCCTGCCGCGTGAAGTGGGCAAGCATCCGGAGGATGGCGAGCCGATCATGGCCAACAATGGCAAGTTCGGCCCCTATGTTCAGCACCTCAAGACCTACGCCAATCTCACGGCAGGCGAGGATGTGCTGACCATCGGCCTCAACCGCGCGGTTGATCTGATCGCGACCAAGCTTGCCAAGGGACCAGGACGCTTCCAGCGCTCCGCGCCGCAAGGACGCCCCATCGGCGATCATCCT